>CAXSFF010000063.1:0-9018 GCA_964236035.1 uncultured Acetobacteraceae bacterium | reverse complement strand
CGCTGGTGGCCGCCGTCTCCGTGGTCATCATCGCCTGCCCGTGCGCGCTGGGGCTGGCGACGCCGATGTCGATCGGGGTCGGCGTCGGCAAGGGCGCCGGCGCCGGCGTGCTGATCCGCTCGGCCGAGGCGCTGGAGCGCCTGGAGCGGGTCGACACCCTGGTGGTGGACAAGACGGGCACGCTGACCGAGGGCAGGCCGAAGGTCGTCGCGGTCATCGCGGCGCCGGGCGGGTCCGAGACCGAACTGCTCGCCCTGGCGGCCAGCCTGGAGCGGTCGAGCGAGCACCCGCTGGCGGCGGCGATCGTGGCGGCGGCCCAGGCGGCGGACGCGCCGATCCCCGATGCGAGCGGCTTCGCGTCGATCACCGGCAAGGGCGTCGCCGGCATGGCGGGCGGCCGCTCCGTCGCCTTGGGCAACGGCGCGCTGATGGCGGGGCTTGGCGTCGACCCGGGGGCGCTCGCGGCCAAGGCGGACGACCTGCGCCGCGACGGCGCGACCGCGCTGTTCGTGGCGGTCGACGGCCGCATCGGCGGCGTGATCGCGGTGGCCGACCCGATCAAGCCGACCACGCGGGCAGCCATCGCCGCCCTCAAGGCAGGCGGCCTGCGTGTCGTCATGCTGACGGGAGACAACCGCATCACGGCGGCGGCGGTGGCGCGTGACCTCGGCATCGACGACGTGCGCGCGGACGTGTTGCCGGAGGGCAAGCACGCCATCGTCCAGGCGCTGAAGGCGGACGGCAAGGTGGTGGCGATGGCGGGCGACGGGGTGAACGACGCGCCCGCGCTGGCCGCGGCGGACGTGGGCATCGCGATGGGCACGGGGACCGAGGTGGCGATCCAGAGCGCCGGCATCACCCTGGTCCATGGCGACCTGGCCGGCATCGTGCGGGCGCGCGCGCTGAGCCGGCTGACGATGCGCAACATCCGGCAGAACCTGGTGTTCGCGTTCGCCTACAACCTGGTCGGCATCCCCATCGCCGCGGGCGTGCTCTACCCCGTGTCCGGCATCCTGCTCAGCCCCGTGGTCGCCGCCCTGGCGATGTCGCTGAGTTCGGTGTCCGTCATCGCCAACGCCCTGCGGCTGCGGTCGGCGGCGATCTGAGCGCCACCGGTCCGCTAGGCCGCCCGCACGCCGGCCAGGAAGCCGCTGACCGCCGCGGCCAACTGCTCGGCCTGGTCCGACAGCGCGTTCGCCGCGTTCAGCACGTGGTCGGCGGCGATGCCCGTCTTGTTCGCCGCCAGGCTGACCTCGCCGATGATGGCGGTGACCTTGCCGGTGCTCTCGGCGGTCTGCTGCACCTCGGCGGCGATCTCGGCGGTCGCCGCGGCCTGGACCTTGATCGCCGAGGCGATGGTTTCAGCCACGGCGCTGATGCCGTCGATCTTGACGCCGATCTCCTTGATTCCCATCACGGCGGCCTGGGTCGAGTCCTGGATCTGGCCGATCTGGCCGCCGATGTCCAGGGTCGCCCGCGCCGTCTGCTGCGCCAGGCTTTTCACCTCCACGGCGACCACGGCGAAGCCGCGGCCCGCGTCCCCGGCCCGCGCCGCCTCGATGGTGGCGTTGATCGCCAGGAGGTTGGTCTGCGCGGCGATCTCGCTGATGAGCCCTACCACCTTCTGTATGCGCTGGGCGCCGTCGGCCAGGTTGCGCACCAGCCCGCCGGTGACGTGAGCGCCGCTGACGGCCAGGCCGGTGATGTGCGTCGATTGCGCGACCTGGACGCTGATCTCGCCGGCGGCCAGGTTGAGGTCGGCGGCGGCGTTGGCGACGGCCGGCGCCCGCAGGCTGATCTGTTCCGCCGTCGCGGCGACCGCGGCGGCCTGCCGGTTGGTGGCGGCGGCGATGCCCGTCATGCCCCGCGCCGTCGCCTGCAGCGCGACCGCAGCGCTGGACAATAGGGAAATCAGGCCGCCGACCTCGGCTTCGAAGGTGTCTGCCGTGTCGTTCAGCACCGCCTTCCGCGCGGCGGCGGCCGACGCCCTGGCGGCACCCCGCTCGGCCGCCGAGCGGTCGGCCTCGATCATCTTGCCTTTGAGGCCCTGGATGATGGCGGCCATGCGGCCGACCTCGCCGGCCCGCCCAAGTGCTGGCACCTGCACATCGAGCTTGCCGGCGGCAAGCTGCATCATGGCGTCGCGCATGGCCTTGAGCGGACGAGAGGCGCCGCGCACGACCAAGAAAAAGCCGACGCCGCCGATCGTGATCATCGCTGCGCCGCTGAGCGCGGCGGCGCGGTAGACCATCGTGAGCAGGTAGAGGAGCTCTGTCTTCTTCGTGGAGGCGGCGATGATGCCGATGACCTCGCCCTCGGCATTGCGGAGCGGTTCGTACATCGCGAAGTAGGTGACGCCGAAGATCTTGGCCTCGCCGCGGAAGGTGCGCCCTTCCTTGAACACGGTGTCATGCGCGATGCCGGGCGCCAGGCGGGTGCCGGTCGCGCGGGTGCCGTCCGGCCTCCTGATGTTGGTGCTCACCCGCAGGTCGCCGACGAACAGCCCGGAGATGCCGCCGCCAATCTCATGGACCTTGTCCATCAGCGTCACGTCGTCGTCGAGCCGATGGCCGTTGGCGCCGAACAGGTGGCCGTCGCGGATCAGCAACGGGCCGTCGCCGCCTTTCTGAACCAGCAACTCACGCGCAAGCCGCAGGTTGGCTTCGACCCGGCCCTGCGCCTGCTGCGTCAGCGTCGGCGTCAGTTGCCAGACGATGAGCCAGGCCGTCGTCGCCACGGTGACGGCAATGGCCAGTGTGCCGAAGGTGATGATCCGCACCGCGGCACTCCAGCGGGTGACGGCGAACAGGGCGACCAAGGGTTGGACACGCGGCATCATGCTTCCTAAGCCGGGCTCCCCAAGCGGGGCTTGCCGGTGGAACATGACGGCCCAGGATTAAGATCATGTTACGGGCGGCAGGCGGACCGCGCTCCGTCAGGCCGGGTTGGGACCCGGCGGCGCGGCGCTGGGCGGTGGCGCCGCCGGGTCGTCGATGCGGTCCAGCAGGGCGGCGCCGTTGTTGCGCACGCTGTTCACCGCGCGGCTGACCGGCCACAGCCGCAGCACGTCGTCGGCCGCCGAGCGCAACAAGGCGGTGGCGTCGCCCTCATGCTCGCCCAGCCAGGCCGGCCAGTCGGGCGCCTCCAGGATCACCGGCATGCGCTCGTGCAGCGGACGCATGGTTGCATTGGCTGCCGTGGTCATGATGGCGAACGTGCGCATCACCTCGCCGTCGGGTGCGCGCCAACCTTCCCACAGCCCGGCGAACGCCAGCGCCGCGCCGTCGGCCCGGGCGATGGCATAGGGCTGCTTGCCGTCCGCCATCGCCTTCCATTCGTAGAACGCGTCGGCGGGCACCAGGCAGCGCCGGGCGGCCAGCGCGCCCCTGAACATGCCGGAGCTGGCGGCGGTCTCCGAGCGGGCGTTGACCGGCTTGCGGGCGGCCTTCAGATCCTTGGTCCAGGACGGGACCAACCCCCAGCGCAGCAGGTCGAGGTGACGCCCGCCGTCGGGATGCCGCCGGACCACCATGGCGCCCTGGGTCGGAGCGACGTTCCAGGACGGCGCCGCGTTGACCAGCGCGTTCACCGTGCCGAACACGTCGCGGACGACCTCCGGAGGCTGGTAGTTGACGAAGCGTCCACACATGGGTGGCCTTGTAGCCGGGCTTTGCGAGGTGACGCAAAACAGCGGATCGAACGCTTCCGGTTGCCGGTTCAGGCAGCGTCGCCGTCCAGCGTGGCCAGGTCGATCGGCTGGATGGAGAACCACACGGCGTCCGGGCTGCGGGCGGCGGCGCGCAGGATCGGCTTCACCGCCGACAGCAGGTCGTCGAGCGAGCGGAACGGCGTCATCGCCTCCTCGCCCTCGGCGCTGCGCATCACCAGGCCAAAGCCGGGCTTGGCCGCCGCCGCGCCCACGCCGCGACCTTTGGCCGGTCCACGCTGCGGCGGGTCGGCGACCGCCGCCTGGACCTTGGCAGCGGGAGCTTTGGGCGCGGGAGCCTTGGGAGCGGGGGCTGGTTTTGCCGCAGGCGCTGCAACCGCCGGCAACTCGGTCGCGGCCGCCGCGAACAGGTCGGGCGCGGGGGTGGCGGGCGGCGCGGCTGTCTCCGGAACCGGATCGGCGGTGCCGGCCTGCCGCAGCTTGCCGAGCAGCGCGTAGATGTTGGCCGGGGTGCAGCCGTACTCGGCGGCGACCTCCGCCACCTTGCGGCGCTCGCCGTCCACCATCTGCAGGATCCTGGGATGATCCGATTTGCTGATCCGGGCCAAGGTGCCGCTACTCCAGCGCGCCGCTCACGCCGCGGCCTGGCCCCCCGTCATGGCGTCCGTCACAGCGGCCTTCCAGAAGTTCCAGGGACGGTCGATCTCGTTCTCGATCGCGAGCCCAGCCTTCGCCTCCGCCTCGCTCACGTACTCGACGGGGCCGAGCCGCAGCCCATCGGCCAGCAGCTTGGCGTTCACCTCCGTGTAGACCGCGCGGTACACGGTGCGGCGCAGGTCCGGCCCCACCACGGTCGAGCCGTGCCCGCGCATCAGCACCACGTTGGCGTCGCCCAGCGAGTCCGCCAGCGCCTTGCCAAGGGCGCGGTCGCGGATCAGCAGGTCGGTCGCCGGGCCGCCGCACTCGCGTATCTCGAACCGCCTGGCGCCGGCGCCAAGGAAGCCGCACATGTGGCAGACCGGGCGGAAGCCGATGCTCGGCACGATGCTGAACGGCACTACGGAGGGGGAGTGGCTGTGCGCCACCGCCATCACGTCGGGCCGCGCGCGGAGGATCTCGCCGTGGATGAACCGCTCCAGGTAGACCCGGCGGCTGTCGCCGATCGCCGTGCCGTCGAGGTCGAACTCGATGATGTCGTCCGCCGTGACCAGGCCGGGCGCCATGTTGCGCGCCAGCAGGAAGCGGTCCGGCCGCTCCGGATGGCGCACGCTGACGTGGCCGAACGCGTCCACCACGCCTTGGTGGAACAGGATGTGGTTGGCATCCACGAGGTCCTGCAGCAGGCCGGGGTCGACGTCGATCATGGTTGCGCCTTTCGCTGTGTCAGGCCGCGTTGCCGAGCATGCGGTCGGCCACCTTCTCGGCGATCATCATGATCGGCGCGTTGGTCGCCCCGCGCACGGTGCGCGGAATGGCGGCGCCGTCAACCACCCGCAGGCCATCGACGCCGCGCACCCGGGCCTGGTCGTCCAGCACGGCGTCCGGATCGCCGTCGGCGCCCATGCGGCAGGTGCCGACGGGATGGTGCAGGGTGATCGCGGTGCGGCGGACGAAGGCGTCGATGTCGGCGTCGGTCTGCGCGTCGGTGCCCGGCGCCAGCTCCTCGGCGATGAACGGCCGCAACGCCGGCTCGGCGCCGATCGCGCGCATACGGCGGACCATGGCGCGGATGGTGCGACGGTCGCCCTCGGTCGACAGGAAGTTCTGCCGGATGATGGGCGCCGCGGCCGGGTCGGCGGAGGCGAGCGTGACCTCGCCACGGCTTTCCGGCTGCAGCATGACGCCCTTGATGCCGAACGCGTCGACGTAGGCGGGCAGCACGGGGCCGAGATGCGGCGCGGCGTTCATCGGGCCGGCGGCGAGGATGAACAGCGCGTCCGGCACGGCGACCGTCGCCGGGTCGCTGCGCACCAGGCCGCAGGACGCGGCGGGAACCTGGCTCGCCATGCTTTTGTCGCTGCCGCCGAACAGCGCCGTGCGCGCGACATCGAGGCCGATGCGGTCCAGCCGCAGCCCGCGGTGCAGCGGCCCTTCCTGGCCCTGCCGGCGCCAGCGCACGTCGCACACCACATGGTCCTGCAGGTTGCGCCCCACGCCCGGCAGCGCCACCCGCGTCGCGATGCCGTGGGGCGCCAGCCGCTCCGGGTCGCCGATGCCGGACAACATCAGCAGCTGCGGCGAGTTCATCACGCCGCCGGCCAGCACCACCTCGCGCTCGGCGCGGGCGAAATGCGCCTTGCCGCCGTGCCGGTACTCGACGCCGACGGCGCGGCTGCCCTCGAAGCGGACCTGGCTGGCCAGCGCGCCCGTTCGCAAGGTGACGTTGCCGCGCGCCATCGCCGGGCGCAGGAACGCGACGGCGGCGCTGCAGCGCAGGCCGCGGCGCATGGTGGCCTGCATCGGGCCGAAGCCCTCGGCGTGGTCGCCGTTGTAGTCGTCGGACCGCGGGTAGCCGGCTCCGTCGGTGGCGGCGAGGAACGCGTCGACCAGTGGGTCGATGAAATGCAGCGGCTTGACCGTCAGCGGGCCGTCGCCGCCGCGGGTGGCGCTCTCACCGCCCTCCCAGGCTTCGGAGCGTCGGAAATACGGCAGCACGCGGGCGTGCGACCAGTCGCGCAGGCCGTACTCCTCCGCCCAGCCGTCGTAGTCCTCGGGCGTGCCGCGGCAGTACATCATGCCGTTGATGGAGGAGCTGCCGCCCACCACCCGGCCGCGCGAGCACTCGATGCGGCGGCCGTCCATGCCCGGCTCCGCCTCCGTGAAGTAGCCCCAGTCGAACAGGCGGTGCTTGAGGATCAGCCCCCAGGTCAGCGGGATCTTGATCATCGGCGAGCGGTCCTGGCCGCCGGCCTCCAGCACCAGGATGCGCACGCCCGGGTCCTGCCCCAGGCGGTAGGCCAGCACGCAGCCGGCCGACCCGGCGCCGACGATGACGTAGTCGTACGCCTTGTCCATCACTGCACCATCTTCGCGGCGGCCGTCTTCAGGACCTCGTAGTCCGCCCGCCCGGCCGGGGAGAGCTGCTTCACGGCGATCGGCACCACCACGTCAAGGTACTTCTTGGCATCGGCCTCGCCCAGCGTGAACGTCTGGCCGCCGTTGGCCTCCCACAGCTTCTCCGCGTTGGCGACGTCCTGCGCGCCCCAGGCCTGGCTGTCCACGTCGGCCTTGTGCGACGCATCCAGCACCACGCGCGCCAGCGGGCCGATGGTGGTCAGGAAGTCCGAGTTGATGATGCCCAGCATGACCAGGAAGGTCCGCGGCACCAGCGTCATGTTCTTCGAGATGTCGTAGTACTTCAGCGACGTGAAGATGGTGGTCCCGGCATAGACGCCGTCGATGGTGCCGTTCTGGAACGCCGGCAGCACCTCGCCCAGCGACATCGCGATCGGCGCGGCGCCCAGCCCCTTCAACTGCTCGATCACCGATGCCGAGCCAGGCACCCGGATTTTCATGCCGTTCATGTCCACCAGCGTCCTGACCGGACGCTTGGTCACGATGGCGGCGGGCGACTGCACCAGCGCCGTGAGCACCTGGAAGCCCTTGTCGCGTCCGAGCTTGTCGAGCTGCGTCCGCACCTCCGGCGAGGTCAGCAGCGTCTGGCCCTGCGCGATGGTGTCGTACAGCCCCGGCACCGAGAGGATGGCGGCGCGCGGCTCGACCGCCTCGTAGGTGCCGGACGCGTTCATCGCGACCTCGATGGTGCCGAGCGCCACACCCTCGACCGTGGTCGGCCCCGAGCCGAGCTGGCTGCCAGGATAGACGTTGGCGCGGATCTTGCCCTGGCTCCCTGCCTCGACGTTCTTCTTCAGCTCCTCCAGCCACTCAACGTCGTAGTCGTTGGAGGCCGTGGTGGTCAGCTGCATGTTGGCCGTTTGCGCGAAGGCGGGGCGTGTCGCCATCAGCAGGGGCAGGGCGGCGGCGAGCGAGCGGCGGGTCAGCTTCATGGCAGGTCTCCGGTCAAGGCATCAGCCAGCGCATGCCGGCCAGGGAAATCCACGGCACGTAGGTGATCAGCGCAAGCGCCACCAGGTAGACGCCGACGAACGGGATGATGCCGCGGTAGATCAGGTCGAGCTTCAGCCGCAGCACGGTCTGCGCCACGAAGATGTTGATGCCGAACGGCGGGTGGAACAGCCCGATGCCGAGGTTGACCACGAAGATCACCCCGAAATGGATCGGGTCGACGCCGAACGCCGTCACCAGCGGCACCAGCAGCGGCGTCAGCAGCAGGATGGCCGAGATGCCGTCCATGAACGAGCCGACCACCAGCAGCATCGCGTTGATCGCCAGCAACAGCCCCCACAGCGGCAGGTGCATGCCGAGCAGCCAGGACGTGAGCGTCGCCGGCACCTGGTTCACCGTCAGTACCCAGCCGAACAGCACCGCGCAGGCGACGATCACCAGGATCTGCCCCGTGAACACGGCGGTCGACTGCGCGCAATCCAGCACGTCGCGCCAGCCAAGCTCCCGGTAGACCAGCAGCGGCACCCCGGCCGCGTAGACGCAGGCGACGGCGGCGGCCTCCGTGGGCGTGAACACGCCGCCGTAGATGCCGCCGAAGATGATGACGGGCGCGCCCATCGCGCTGATGCCGCGCACCGCCGCGCGGCCAAGCTCCGACAGCGCGAACGCCGAGCCGCCGCCGATGCCGCGCCGCCGGCAGAACCACACCACGTAGCCGCACAGCATGAACGTCAGCAGCAGCGCCGGGCCTAGCCCCGCGGCGTACAGACGGGGCACCGACTGCTGCGCCGCCGTGCCGTAGACCAGCAGCGGGATGCTGGGCGGGATCACCACGTCGATCGCGCCCATCGAGGTGAGCAGCCCGGCGGAGAACGCCGCCGGGTAGCGCGCCGCGGTCAGCGCCGGCAGCATCGCCTTGCCGATGGTGGCGACGGAGGCGGCGCTCAGCCCGCTCATGGCGCCGAACAGCGCGGACGAGCAGACGGTGGTGACGCCGAGGCCGCCGGGCATCCGCCCGACCCCGGCGTTGACCAGGTCGACCAGGCGGCGGGCGACGGAGCCGCGGCCCATCAGCTCGCCGGTGAAGATAAAGAACGGTATCGCCAGCAAGGTATAGACGTTGAGCGCGCCGAACAGCGTCTGGTGCAGGATCAGCAGCGGCGTGTGCATGAACAGCAGCAGCGTCGCCGACACCGCGCTCAGCAGCACCAGGAAGATCGGGAATCCCAGCAGCAGCAGGCAGACCGGCAGCACGCCGAGCACGAGGCTCAAACCGACAGCTCCGGGTGGTCGATCGGCGGCGGCGGCGGCGGGACGAACAGGCG
>CAXSFF010000062.1:0-9045 GCA_964236035.1 uncultured Acetobacteraceae bacterium | reverse complement strand
CGAACACGTGGTCGACGTCGAGGCCGCCGGGCGCCTGCGCCGCCAGTTGCATGATGCCGATCGAGCGGTCGGTGCCGACGATGCCGAACCGGCCGGCGGAGAACTCGATGTCCGCCACCCCCGCTTCCAGCGCGTCGGCGGCTGCGGTGCGGCCGCGCTCCACCACCAGGGCGGACGCCTCCACGATCGCGCTGCCACTGGCCATCATCGACCGCGAGCCACCGGTGCCGCCGCCGACCAGCAAGCCGTCGCTGTCGCCCTGCACCAGGCGCACGCGGTCGAACGGCACCCCCAGTTGCGCCGCCAGCACCTGCGCGAAGGCCGAGGCATGGCCCTGGCCGTAATCCAGCGTGCCCGTGCGGATGACGACGCTGCCGTCGTCCTCGAAATGGATGCCGCCCATCTCCTTGGACGCCGGCGCCGTCACCTCAAGGTACTGGCCGATGCCGCGCCCGCGCAGCTTGCCGCGGCGGCGGCTGTCGGCCCGGCGCTCGGCGAACCCGTCCCAATCGGCCAAGGCCAATGCCTGTTCCAGCAGATAGGGGAAGTTGCCGCTGTCGTAGACCATCTTGGACGGCGCCGTGTACGGCATCTGCTCCGGACGGATGTGGTTGCGCCGGCGCAGGTCCACGGGGTCTAGCCCCATCTCGCGCGCCGCCGTGTCCACCAGCCGCTCCATGTAGTAGTTGCCCTCCGGCCGCCCGGCGCCGCGATAGGCGCCGACGGGGCTGGTGTTGGTGAACACGCTGCGGCTGGACACCTGCACCAGCGGCGTGGCGTAGACCCCGATCACGTTCTTCACCGTGTTGACGGTCTGCGGCAGCGTCGCCGCGTTGCTCAGGTACGCGCCGACGTTGCCGAACCCGGTCACCCGCACGGCCAGGAAGCGGGCATCCGCCGCCAGCGCCAGTTCGCACGTCATCTCATGGTCGCGGCCATGGCTGTCGCTGAGGAAGCTGTCGGAGCGGCTGTCGGTCCACTTCACCGGGCGCCCCAGCGCGCGGGCGGCGTGCATGACGGCGATGTATTCCGGGTAGCAGCTCGCCTTCATGCCGAACGAGCCGCCGACGTTGCCGGTCAGTACCCGGACCTGCTCGGGCGCCACGTTCAGCACCCCGGCGATGGTGTTGCGCATGCCGAGCACGCCCTGGCAGCCGAGCCGCAGCGTCCAGCGCCCATCAACGTATTCGGCCAGCGCCGCGCGCGGCTCCATCGCCGCCACCACCAGGCGGTTGTTGCGCAGGGCGAGACTGGTGATATGCGCCGCCGACGCGAACGCCTCCGTCACGGCGGCCGCGTCGCCGAAATGGAAGTCGAGCGCCACGTTGCCGGCTGCATCGTCATGCAGCAGCGGCGCGCCGTCCGCTGCTGCGGCGCGGGCGGAGGTGACGGCGGGCAGCGGCTCCACGTCCAGCAGCACGGCCTCGGCGGCGTCGCGCGCCTGCTCGCGGGTTTCGGCCACCACCAGCGCCACGGGGTCGCCGACATAGCGCACACGGCCGCGGGCGAGGGAGGTCTGATGCGGGCGCGGCGTGTCGGAGCCGTCGCGGTGCTTGCCGGCGCTCGCCTGCATCGGGCCGATGCCGGCCTGTTCGAGGTCGTCGGCGGTGAAGATGCCGAGCACGCCGGGCATGGCGCGCGCCTCGGCGCTGTTGATGCCGAGCAGGATGCCGTGGGCATGGCGGCTGCGCACCATCACGCCATGGAGCTGCTCGGGCAGGAAGAGGTCATCGGTGTAGCGGCCCTCGCCGCGCAGCAGCATGGGGTCCTCCTTGCGGGAGACTGGCTGGCCGATGGCGTGGCTGGCGGTGTCGTCCATCGGCATGTCCATCGGTCGGCGCTCCTGCGGTGCTGGTCCAGATGTTGGGCGGCGGCGCGCAAGATAAACCCTGACATGCCCGACGTTCAGGAGGCTTTCCCGACGTCTCAGAGGCGGACACAGGTCCGAACGATCCGCCGTGACGGACAACGGGTGCAAATATCCTCGGCGCGGCAGCGCGACATGGCAAGCCCGTCGCTGCCGCAGTGGGAATAAGCTTGGAGAGACACACCCGACACGCGCCGGGCAGCGCGCCGGTCGTTCGCAGCTAAGCCGACAAAGACAGGCTTCCAAGCCGTTTTACCATGTTACTCACGCCAGCAAGGAGGGAATCAGAGTTGTAATATCTTTTTAACGCCTTGCTCTCTTGCGCACATGTTTCCCGTGTTTCGTAGCTGGAGCCGCGAACACAGGGGGAACTCATATGGCCACTCTGCAGGTCGGCACCAGCCAGACATACAAGACCATCGCCGCCGCCGTGGCGGCGTCAGCCAGCGGCGACACGATCGACGTCATGGCTGGCACGTACACCAACGACTTCTCGACCATCTCGCACAACCTCACCATCCAGGGTGTCGGCGGGGCCGTGAACCTGGTCGCCACCGTGGCGCCCCCGAACGGCAAGGCCATCCTAGACGAAGGCGGCAGCGGCGTTTCGGTCACGATCAGCGGCCTCAGCCTCTCGGGCACCAAGGTCGCCGACGGCAACGGCGCCGGCATCCGCTACGAAGGCGGCACGCTGACCCTGAACAACGACACGTTCACCGGCAACCAGGACGGCCTGCTGGGCGCGGCCGACCCGAATGGCGTCATCACCATCAGCAACTCGACGTTCAACCTGAACGGCGCGGGCGACGGCTACACCCACAACATCTACGTCGGCGCCATCGCCAGCTTGACCGTGCAGAACAGCACGATCGAGAACGCCCTGGTCGGCCACGACATCAAGAGCCGGGCCGCGTCCAACACCATCACCGGCAACACGATCACCGACCTGCAGGGTAGCGCGAGCTACGAGATCGATCTGCCGAACGGCGGCGGCGCCACCATCAGCGGCAACGTCATCGAGAAGGGCACCAAGGCCCAGAACCCAATCGCTATCTCCTATGGCGAGGAGGGCAACCTGTACGCGGTCGGCAGCCTATCCGTGACGAACAACGTCATCGTCAACGACTACGCCGGGCACAGCACCACCGCGGTGAAGAACGCGACCGGCACGGCCGCCACCGTCTCCGGCAACACTTTCTATGGCTGGACGGCACTCACCAGCGGCTCCGCGACCACCTCGTCCAACACGGTCGCCGCCACCGAGCCGGCGCTGATTTTGCCGGCCAAAACGGTACCGCCGGTCACGACGGGCGGCGGAGGAACCACGCTCGGCAGCGGACCTGATCGCATCCTCCTGAAGGTGTCGGAGGACGCCTGGCGAGGCGATGCGCAGTTCACCGTCAGCGTGGATGGCAAGCAGCTTGGCGGGACGCAGACGGCCATCGCGTCGCATGCAGCCGGTCAGTCGCAGACGCTGGCGCTGCAGGGCACGTTCGGCAGCGCGCAGCACACGGTGGCGGTCAGCTTCCTGAACGACGCCTACGGCGGCACGGCAGCGACCGACCGCAACCTGTATGTGGACGGCATCACGGACGGGACGGTCAGGATCGCTGGAGCTACGCTGCTGAGCAACGGCACCATGTCTTTCATCGTCGGCACGCCACCCGCCGTATCGGTGGGTTCCGGCACCAACAAGGCGGTGCTGCACGTTTCGGAAGACGCGTGGCAGGGCGATGCCCAGTTCACAGTCAAGATAGACGGCCAGCAAGTCGGGGGCACGCAGACCGCGATGGCCTCGCACTCGGCTGGGCAGACGCAGGAGTTCGACATCCTGGGAGCCTTCACGGTCGGGACGCACCAGGTCGCGGTCAGCTTCCTGAACGACGCCTACGGGGGATCGGCAGCTACCGACCGCAACCTGTACGTGGACAAGGTTGGCGGCACACCGGTCAACTCGCCCCTGTACAGCAGCGGCACGCAGACCTTCATGACGACAATCATTCCTGTCTCGTAGCCGTGCTGTGAGCCACTCCCAAACCTGATTGGGAGTGGCCGACCGGTTGATGGCTGGCCAAGCTTCTCCGGCGGCCTGCTTTCCCGCGTTTCAGGCAGTCCGCCAGCGTGGCGGATCAGGCCCGGACTTCAAACCAAGACCAACCCGCAAGCGCCGCCGCTTGCGGCAGCCCACCCGAGCGTGTAGCTGCTGGAGCGCCGCTTCCGGCCATACCGCTTCTGGAGGACCACCATGGCATCGCGGTTCCTGGTCACCGGCGGCGCCGGCTACGTCGGCAGCCACACCGTCGACCTCCTCGCCGCACGCGGCGCCGAGGTCATGGTGCTCGACGACCTGCGGCAGGGCCATCGCGCCAGCGTGCCGCCCGGCGTCGAGCTGGTGCAGGCCAACGTCGGCGACACGGCCGCGGTCGACGCCGTGCTGGGCCGCGGCGGCTTCGACACCGTGATCCACTTCGCCGCTCTCTCGCTGGTCGGCGAGAGCATGCAGCAGCCGATGCGCTACCTGCGCGAGAACTCCGGCAACGCCTTCAGCTTCATCGACGCCTGCGTCCGCCACCGCGTGCAGCGCTTCGTGCTGTCGTCCACCGCGAACCTGTTCGCCGACACCAAGGGCAAGCCGATCGACGAGGCGGCGGTGCTCGACCCGGCCTCGCCGTACGGCGAAAGCAAGATGATGATCGAGCGGGCGCTGCTGTGGGCGGACCGCTGCCACGGCCTGCGCTCCGCCTGCCTGCGCTACTTCAACGCGGCAGGCTCGGACCCGAACGGGCGCATCGGCGAGGACCACGACCCCGAAACCCACCTGATCCCGCTGATCATCGACGCGGCGCTCGGCCGCCGCGACGCCATCACGGTCTTCGGCAAGGACTACGACACGCCGGACGGCACCTGCATCCGCGACTACATCCACGTCGTCGACCTCGGCGAGGCGCACCTCTGCGCGCTGGCGAAGCTCGACGGAGGCAGCGTCACCTACAACCTGGGCAACGGCAAGGGCTACTCCGTGTTGCAGGTGATCGACGCCGTGGAGGCTGTCTCAGGCCTCAAGGTGCCGGTGATCCGTGGCCCGCGCCGGCCCGGCGACCCGGCGATCCTGGTCGCAGACTCCCAGCGCATCCGCAGCGAGGCGGGA
Organism: uncultured Acetobacteraceae bacterium; assembly: GCA_964236035.1. Taxonomy (GTDB): domain Bacteria; phylum Pseudomonadota; class Alphaproteobacteria; order Acetobacterales; family Acetobacteraceae; genus CAXSFF01. The sequence goes on along the minus strand of CAXSFF010000062.1, from coordinate 4,030 downwards.
TGGACGCCCCGCTTCGGCGACCTGCACGACATCGTCCGCACGGCGTTCACCTGGCGGCAGGCGCATCCGCGCGGCTACGACGACCACTGATCCCCGCCGACCGCCGGGATCGCCAGGTAGGCCATGCGCTTCTGCTCCTTGCGGCCGCGGGCGACGGAGTCGAGGATGAAGCCGCAGGTGGTGGACAGGAACGCCAGCCCCATCAGCGCCGTCGCCAGCACGGCGGTCGGCAGCCGCGGCACCAGCCCCGTGCGCACGAACTGCGTCACGATGGGGATGCCGAGCAGCACGGCGACCGTCCCCAGGATCGTGGCGCCCAGGAAGAAGAACTGCAGCGGCCGCACCTCCTTGCACAGGATCACGATGGTGCGCAGGATTCGCAGCCCGTCCGTGTAGGTGTGCAGCTTGGAGACGGAACCAGCCAGGCGGTCCTTGTAGGCGACCTCCAGCTCGCCGACCGGCATCGCCAGCTCCAGCGCGTGCACGGTGAACTCGGTCTCCGTCTCGAACCCCGTGGACAGGGCGGGGAACGACTTCACGAACCGGCGCGAGAACACCCGGTAGCCCGACAGCATGTCCGTCACCCGGTCGCCGAACAGCGTGGTGACGATCTTGGTCAGCACCAGGTTGCCGGTGCGGTGCCCGGTGCGGTAGGCGGCGCTGATATCGGTGATCCGGGTCGCCGTCACCATGTCGAGCTGCCGTTCCAGCAGCAGCCCCAGCATGGCGGGCGCCGCCGCCGCGTCGTAGGTGTCGTCGCCATCGACCAGGATGTAGGCGTCGGCCTCGATGTCGGCGAACATGCGGCGCACCACGTTACCCTTGCCCTGCAACGGCTCCGCCCGCACCACCGCCCCGGCCGCCCGCGCCGCCGCCATGGTGCCGTCGGTCGAGTTGTTGTCGTACACGTACACCCGGGCTTGCGGCAGCGCGGCGCGGAAGCCGGCGACGACGCCGGGTATGGCGAGTTCCTCGTTATGGCAGGGGATCAGCACGGCGACGCGAATCATTGGAACACCACGGCACGGGAGAGGATGAAGTTGGCCGTCATGCCCGCCAGCGCGCCGGCCGCCACCGCCAGCACGGGATTGGCGGCGCATAATGGCGAGAGTGCGACCAGGGTGAAGTAGCTGCCCAGGTTGAGCACCAGGCCGGGCAGGGTGGCGGCGACGAAGCGCATCCATTGCAGGTGCATGCGGGTGGCGGCGCCGCGGCCGCGGAAGGTCCAGATGCGGTTGAGCCACCAGGTCGTGGTCACGGCGGCGACGTAGGCCATGGCGCCGGCGGCGTACAGCCCGAACGGGAACCGCAGCGCGTAGACCATGCCCGTGTCGACGACAAACCCGGCGACCCCAACCATGCCGAACTGCACCATCTGGGCCAGCAGTTGCAAGTGCTCGCGGGCGATCCGGCGCGCCACCGAGGCCGGCAGCGCGTCGGCCAGGGCCTCGATCAGCGTCAGCATGGCGGCGGTTCGACCATGCGCGCTGTATAGGCGAAGCGCCCCATGGCCGAAACAGCGGGCGTGGTCAGGCGCGCTTGCGCAGCTTCCGCTCCGGCAGCAGCGGCGCCAGGAACCGGCCGGTATGGCTCTCCGGCGTCGCCGCGACCTGCTCCGGCGTGCCTTCCGCCACGATGCGCCCGCCTCCGTCGCCGCCCTCCGGGCCGAGGTCCAGCACCCAGTCGGCGGTCTTGATCACCTCCAGGTTGTGCTCGATCACCATCACGGAGTTGCCCTGGTCGACCAGCGCGTGCAGCACTTCCAGCAGCTTGCGCACGTCCTCGAAGTGCAGCCCTGTCGTGGGCTCGTCCAGGATGTACAGCGTCCGCCCCGTCGCCCGCCGCGCCAATTCCTTCGACAGCTTGATGCGCTGCGCCTCGCCGCCCGACAGCGTGGTGGATTGCTGGCCCAGCTTCACGTAGCCGAGCCCCACCTTCTGCAGGATGCTGAGCCGGTCGTGGATGCGCGGGGCGGCACTGAAATACGCCACCGCCTCGTCGACCGTCATCTCCAGCACCTCGGCGATCGACTTGCCGCGGAACTTCACGTCGAGCGTCTCGCGGTTGTAGCGGGCGCCCTTGCAGGTGTCGCAGGTCACGAACACGTCGGGCAGGAAGTGCATCTCGATCTTCAGCACGCCGTCGCCCTGGCACGCCTCGCAGCGCCCGCCCTTGACGTTGAAGCTGAACCGGCCGGACTTGTAGCCGCGGGCGCGGCTTTCCGGGAGTTCGGCGAACCAGTCGCGGATGGGGGCGAACAGGTCGGTGTAGGTGGCGGGGTTGCTGCGCGGGGTGCGGCCGATGGGCGACTGGTCGATGTCGATGATCTTGTCGAGCTGCTCCAGGCCCTCGATGCGCTCGTGCGGGGCCGGGCTTTCGCCGGACCCCATTAGGCGGCGGCTGGCGGCCTTGTAGAGCGTGTCGATGATGAGGGTGGACTTGCCGCCGCCGGACACCCCGGTGACGCAGGTGAAGGTGCCCAGCGGGATGTCGGCGGTGACGGTTTTCAGGTTGTTGCCGCGGGCGCCGACGATGCGGATGTTGCGGGCGGGGTCGATGGGGCGGCGGGCCGGGATGGGGATGCTGCTGCGTCCCGACAGGTAGGCGCCGGTGATGCTGGCGGGGTTGGCCATCACCTCGGAGGGCGTGCCCTGGGCGATGATGTGGCCGCCCGCCAGCCCGGCTGCCGGCCCCATGTCGATCAGGAAGTCGGCGGCGCGGATGGCGTCCTCGTCGTGCTCCACCACCAGGACAGTGTTGCCCAGCGCCTTCAGGCGCCGCAGCGTGGCGAGCAGGCGCTCGTTGTCGCGCTGGTGCAGGCCGATGCTGGGTTCGTCGAGCACGTACAGCACGCCGGTCAGGCCGGAGCCGATCTGGCTGGCGAGGCGGATGCGCTGGCTCTCGCCGCCGGACAGGGTGGTGGAGCCGCGGGCGAGCGAGAGGTAGTCGAGCCCGACGTCGACCAGGAACTGCAGGCGCTCGACGATCTCGCGCAGGATGCGCCCGGCGATGGCGGCGCGCTGCGGGGTGAGCTGGGCCTCGACGCCGCGAAACCACTCCAGGGCGCGGCGGATCGACAGCTCGGAGGCCTGGGCGATGGTCAGGTCGGCGACGCGCACGGCGAGCGACTCGGGCTTGAGGCGGGCGCCGTCGCAGGTGGCGCAGTTCTTCTCCGCCTGGTAGCGGCTCATCTCCTCGCGCACCCAGGCGGAGTCGGTCTCCGCCCAGCGGCGCTGCAGGTTGGCCAGCACGCCCTCGAACGGCTTGGTCACGCTGTAGGCGCGCAGGCCGTCCTTGTAGGTGAACTCGATCGGCATCTTGCCGCCGGTCAGGATCACGTCGCGCACCCCCTCGGGCAGCTCGTCCCACGGGGTGCGGGTGCTGACCTTGAAGTGGCGGGCGATGCTTTGCAGGGTCTGGTCGTAGTACTCGCTGCGGGCGCCGGACCAGGGGGCGACGGCGCCCTCGGCGATGCTGGCGCGCTCGTCGGGCACCACCAGCGCCGGGTCGAAGAAGCTCTCGACGCCGAGGCCGTCGCAGGCGGGGCAGGCGCCGTGCGGGCCGTTGAAGCTGAACAGCCGCGGCTCGATCTCCTCGATGGTGAAGCCGCTGACCGGGCAGGCGAAGCGCGACGAGAACACGGTGCGCGCGGCGTCCTTCACCCCCTCGGCGACTGCTTCCTCGGCGTAGACGATGCCGTTGGACATGGCGAGTGCCGTCTCGAAGCTGTCGGCCAGGCGCGACTCGATGCCGGGCTTGACGATGACGCGGTCGACCACGGCCTCAATCTCGTGCTTCAGCTTGCGGTTCAGCGCGGGCACGTCGCCGATCTCGTATAGGATGCCGTCGACCTTGGCGCGGGTGAAGCCGCGGCGCTGCAGCTCGGCCAGCTCCTTGCGGTACTCGCCCTTGCGGTCGCGCACCACGGGGGCCAGCAGCAGCAGCCGGGTGCCCTCCGGCATCGCCAGCACGCGGTCGACCATCTGGCTCACGGTCTGCGCCTCGATCGGCAGCCCCGTGGCCGGCGAGT
>CAXSFF010000061.1:0-9052 GCA_964236035.1 uncultured Acetobacteraceae bacterium | reverse complement strand
TCTGCGCCTGCGCGCCCGTGACGACGCCGATGCGCTCGCCACCCTGTTCCAGCACCGGGCCCTGCTCGATGTGCAGCTCGAAATACGAGTCCGCCGGGAATGCGCGCGCCGGTGCCGCGCCGCGGGCGCCGATCGCGTCCAGCGCGTCGCCCATGCGCACGCCGTCGGGGTCGCGCAGCGCCTCGATGGCGGCCTGCTCGGCGACGCCGGCCCACACGGCGGAGCCCATCAGGGCGCGGCCGAACCGCGCGCCCTCCTCGTCGGTCCAGTTCACCAGTTCCACGGGCGCCTGGGTGACGATGTCGAACTCCTGCAGGCTGCGCATCACCTCAAGCCCGGCCAGCACCCCGAGCGCGCCGTCGAACTTGCCGCCGGACGGTTGGCTGTCGAGATGGCTGCCGATCAGCACGGGCGGCCGGGCGGGGTCGGCGCCGGGCCGGCGGGCGAACATGTTGCCGACCGCGTCCACCCGCACCGTCAGCCTGGCCGCCTCGCACCAGTCGCGGAACCGCGCCCGCCCGGCCTGATCCACCTCGGTCAGCGCCAGCCGCCGCACGCCGCCCTTGGCCGTGGCGCCGATCTCCGCCATCGCCATCAGGCTGTCCCACAGGCGCTTCCCGTCGATCCGCCGATTGCCCTGCGCCATGTGCATCACTCCCAAGCCGGCGTGCATCTTGCCCGCACGCCTGATTGATGCAACCTGCGGCCATGGCAATCCCCCTGCGCCTCGTCGTGCTGCTGGCGCTCGCGGGCTGCACGCTGGTCGACCAGACCACGTTCGACGCCAACGCCGGCAAGCTGCAGGTCGCACCGCTGCCGCCCGGCCCGATCCGCGCGTCGGCCCTGCTGACCATCGACTTCACCAAGCCCGACCCGGTGTACGAGATCACCCTGCGCCAGGCCGTCGACCTCGCGGTGGCGCGCAAGCCGGACGTGGCGTTCGCCGTCACCACCATCGTCCCCACTAGCGGCACGGCGGCGCAGCAGGTCGCCACCGCGACCGCGCTGAACCCCGACGCCCGCGCCATCGCCCGCGTCATCAACGACCAGGGCGTCGACCAGGACCGCATCACCCTGTCGGCGGCGTCGGAGCCGGACGCGCCCGGGCCGCAGATACGGGTGTTCGTACATTAGCGGAGGCGGTTGATTGCTGGGCGAACAGGCTACATCTTGCGGCATCATGCACCCGTTCCGTGATCTCTGCCGCTCCTCGCTCGCCGACATCCGCCATCAGGGGCGCTACCGTACCTTCACGCCGCTGGCCAAGCAGTCCGGCGCGTTCCCGCGCTACCAGTGGGACGGCAAGCAGGTGACGGTGTGGTCGTCCAACGACTACCTGGGCATGGGTACCAACCCCGTCGTGGTGCAGGCGGCGGTCGAGGCGGCGCAGCAGATGGGCGCCGGCGCGGGCGGCACCCGCAACATCGCCGGGTCCAATCCGCTGCATGGGGCGCTGGAGGCAGAGCTGGCATCGCTGCACGGCAAGCAGGCCGGGCTGCTGTTCGTGTCGGGCTACGTCTCCAACCAGGCGACGCTGACGACGCTGCTGAACAGCCTGCCGGGTTGGCACGTGTTCTCCGACGCCGCCAACCATGCCTCGATGATCGTCGGCATGAAGGGCAGCCGCGCCACGGTGACGGTGTTCCGGCACAACGACCTGGCCGACTTGGAGGCCAAGCTGCAGGCCGCCCCCGCCGCCGCGCCGAAGCTGGTGGCGTTCGAGAGCGTGTACTCCATGGACGCCGACATCTCGCCGATCGGGGCGATCTGCGCCCTGGCCCGGCGCTACAACGCGATGACTTATCTGGACGAGGTGCACGCGGTCGGCCTGTACGGCCCGACCGGTGCCGGCGTCGCGGAGCGGGACGGCGTCGCCGACCAGGTCGACATCATCGAGGGCACCCTGGCCAAAGGCTTTGGCGTGCAGGGCGGCTACATCACCGGCGATGCGGAGGTGGTGGACTACATCCGCTCCACGGCCAGCGGCTTCATCTTCACCACGTCGCTGCCGCCGATGGTGGTGGCAGCGGCGCTGGCCAGCGTGCGCCACCTGCGCCACGACCATGCCAGGCGCGCGGCGCTGTTCGAGCGGGCGGGTGCGTTGAAGGCGCGGCTGGACGCGGTCGGGCTGCCGCGGATGCCGTCGGTCAGCCATATCGTGCCCGTCATGGTCGGAGACGCGGCGCTGTGCAGCGCGGTGAGCCGGCGCCTGCTGGAGGATTTCGGCATCTACGCCACGCCGATCAACTACCCGACGGTGCCGCGCGGCACCGAACGGCTGCGGCTGACGCCCACCCCGTTCCACACCGACGCGATGATGGACGAGCTGATCGCCGCCCTGCGGATGGTGCTGCCGGCACGCGCCATCGCCGCCTAGCGTCCTGTGACTCGTCATTGCGAGCCGGCTTCGGCGTGGCAACCCAGGGGCCACACGGCGGGTTCGTGTCGCGCGGCCCCTGGGTTGCTTCGTCGCAAGCGCTCCTCGCAATGACGGGGAATGTGACGGGCCGCCCGCTAGTGCGGCTGTTGCCGAAGCAAGATCGGCGGCTGCGCAGCGGCAACCCGTGGGCGTTCAGCAACGAGGTCGCCATGACCCCGGCGTTGCGCGCCCTCGAACCCGGCAGCGTCGTGCGGCTGGAGGGCGATGACGGCTGGCGCTACGGCGCGTTCATGTTCAACCCGCACAGCCTGATCGCCGGCCGCCGGCTGGACCGTGACCCCACCGTCGCCATTGACGCGGCCTGGGTCCACGCCCGGCTTGCCGCCGCCGTGGCGTTGCGGGCCAAAGTCACCGACAGCCCTTGTCACCGCCTGGTCCACGCCGAAGCGGACGGCATGCCCGGTCTTATCGTCGACCGCTTCGGCGACGTGGCCGTGTTGCAGGCCAACACCGCCGGCATGGACCGCCTGCTGCCGGAGATCACCGCCGCGCTGCTGGAGCTGTTGCCGCTGCGCGCGGTGGTGGCGCGCAACGACAGCGCCTCGCGCGGCTACGAACGCCTGCCGGAGGAGGTGCGCCTGCTGCACGGCGACGCCAATGGCTGCGTGGTGGAGGAGGGCGGCGTGGTGTTCTCCGTCGATCCGCTGGGCGGACAGAAGACGGGGTTCTTCTTCGACCAGCGCCCGAATCGGGACCGCATCGCGGCGCTGGCGCCGGGTGCGCGGGTGCTGGACGTGTTCTGCCACACCGGCGCGTTCGGGTTGCGCGCGGCAGGGGCAGGGGCCGCCTCCGTGGTGCTAGTGGACAGCAGCCAGCCAGCGCTCGACCACGCCATGGCCGCCGCCGCCCGCAACGGCTTCACCCAGGTGACGGCCCGGCGTGGCGACGCCTTCGACATCATGGAATCTCTCTCCGGCGAGACGTTCGACATCGTGGTGTGCGACCCGCCGGCGTTCGCGAAGTCGCGCAAGGACCAGGCTGCCGGGCTGCGCGCGTACCAGCGCATGACCCGGCTCGCCGCGCCTCTGGTCACGCCCGGCGGGTTCCTGTTCATCGCGTCGTGCAGCCATCACGCCTCGGTCGACGCCTTCGCCGAGCAGGTCGCCGCCGGCGTGCTGCGCGCCCGGCGCGAGGCGCGGGTGCTGGCGACGGTGGGCGCCGGGCCGGACCACCCCGTGCATCCGCAACTGCCGGAAAGCGCCTACCTGAAGGGCCAGTTGCTGCAACTGTCCTGAACCCTGGCCTCCCATGCGGCGTTGGCGTGCTGGACCAGGAGGGAGACAGGACCATGAAGCTGCAAGGCAAGGTCGCCATCGTTACCGGCGCCGATTCTGGCATCGGCCAGGCCACTGCGGAGCTGTTCGCGCGCGAGGGCGCCGATGTCGCCATCACCTACCACACCGATGCCGACGGGGCCGCGGAGACCAAGCGCCGGGTCGAGGCGCTGGGCCGCCGCACCTGGGTCACCCAGGCCGACATCGGCGAAACACCATCGGTCAAGGCGCTGTTCGACGGTGCCGTGCAGGCGCTGGGCACTCCGGACGTGCTGGTGGCCAATGCCGGCAAGGGCATGAGCGGCATGCCGGTCGCCGAGATGGAGGACGACAAGCTCGACCAGATCCTGCGCACCGACCTGCGCGGGCCGCTGCTGTGCGCGCGCGCGTTCGTGCGGCTGCGGCTGGCAGCTGGTGGCCGCGGGCGGCTGGTGTTCATCGGCTCCGTCGCCGGGCACCTGCCGACGCCGGGCAGCGCGCCGTACGGCATGGCGAAGGCGGGGGTGAACTCGCTGGTGCGCAGCCTGTCGGTCGAGGTGGCGCCGCACCGCATCAACGTGAACGCCGTGGCGCCCGGGCTGATCAAGACGCCGATGACGCAGGAGGTCCTGGACGACCCGGCAAAGCGCGAGAAGAGCATGCAGGCCATCCCGTGGCACCGGCCGGGCCGGGCCGAGGAGATCGCCGGGCTGGCGCTGTTCCTGGCGTCGGAGGACGCGGACTACGTGACCGGGCAGACCTGGGTGATGGATGGCGGCCTGACGATGAACTGGGGCGGCGCCTGACCCTTTGCTTCTCCTCCTCCCCTTGCGGGAGGAGGCCGGGAGGAGGGGTGGCCACACCAACGACCCTGCGCGCGGCTACCCCTCCCCCGACCCCTCCCGCAAGGGGTGGGGAGAAGGATCAGCGCCACAGCAGCGCGACGAGCGGGGCCAGGATCGGGGCCAGCAACGCCGTGATCAGGCCGTTGAAGCCGATCCCCAGCGCGGCGAACGCCGCTGCCAGCTCGTCCATCGGCGCCACCTGAGACGCCGCGATGCCGCTGCCGGCGACCCCCGCCGCCAGGCCGCGCGCCCTCCAATCGGCCACCCGCAGCGCGCGCAGCAAAGGCAGGCCGACGATCGCCACGAAGATGCCGCCGAGGATGGCGAGCGCCGCGGTCAGCGACGGCAGCCCGCCGATCTGCTGCGCCACCGCCACGGCGATCGGCGTGGTCGCGGCCTTCGGCGCCATCGACAGCGCCACCTCCCGCGAGCCGCCCAGCAGCCAGATGATCGCCATGCCACTGACGATGGAGGTGACCGACCCCGCCAGCAGGGCCACGCCAAGCCCGCGCAGGCTGCGGCGGACATGGTGCAGGTTGCGCGCCAGCGGGATCGCCAGCGCCACCGTCGCCGGGCCGAGCAGCACGTTGATGAACTGCGCGCCGGCGAAATAGGTCGCATAGTCGGTCCCCGTCGCCAGCAGGACGGCGGCCACCAGGATGATGCCGATCAGCACGGGGTTGGCCAGCACGGAGCCGCGGCAGGCTCGCTGGATCTGCTGACCGGCGGCATAGGCGCCCAGCGTGATTGCCAGCCACAGCAGCGGCGACGGCGCCAGGTACGGGAACAGCGAATGCAGCGCGCTCATCGCGCCGCCTCGCGCGACAGGCGGTGCATGACCAGGCCCGTCACCACCAGCCCGAGCAAGGTCGAGCCGACCAGGCCGCCGACGATCGGCAGCCACTCCCGCCGCAACAGGTCCAGCTGGGTGATCAGCCCGACGCCGGCGGGCACGAACAGCAGGCCCATGTAGGTGAGCAGCGCGCTGGCGGCGCGGTCCAGCGGCGTCGGCGCGGCGTCGGCGTCCCGCCAGGCCAGCGCCCCGGCCAGCAGGAACAGGCCGATGACCGGCCCGGGTACCGGCAGGGCCAGCAGCAGGCGCAGGCTTTCGCCCAGCAGTTGGCAGGCGATCAGGATGAAGAAGGCGGCAGGCATCGCGATACTCCTCGGCTGCGCGAACCTGATCCTTTGCAGGCCGTGGGGGAACCGTGAACCGGCAGGTGGTGCGCTGCCGTTGCCAAACCCCGACGCCCGTCATTGCGAGCCGCCGCTTGGCGGTGCGGCAATCCAGGGCTTTGCCACGAAAACCTGCCGCGTGGCCCTGGATTGCTTCGTCGCAAGCGCTCCTCGCAATAATGGCTGAGAGGTCGGTCTGTGACCTTATTGGCAAGGCTGCACAATATGACAGTAAGATGACAGTATAAAGTCAGAGTATTGAAGGCAATACTGTAAAAATTCTCGACAGGTACTCGGATACAATTGGAAGATTCTGCCTGATATCAACGCTGTTCATGACTGGCATCGATTTTGCTGTGATGCGGCCACCCTCAAAAAGAGAGTCTCGATGTCACTCGCGAAATCACTGCTGCTGGCCGGAACCGCTTCATCTGCCCTCGCCGCCGGCAGCGCCCAGGCGTTTACCTTCACCCAGGGCGACTTGGTCGTCAGCGGCAGCGCCTATGCCGGCACGGCGGCCACCGTCACCGTCGGCCAGGCCCTGCCCGGCGGCGGCATCGCCACCAACAACGGCAGCTACCCCGGGGTGTTCAACAACGCCGCCGCCGACCCGAGCTTCGGCGTCACCTCGCCGATCTTCCTGAACCAGTACCGCCTGACCGGTGCGACGGCCGCCACGCCGGACGGCTCCCTCGCCATTGCCGCGACCGGCCCGAACGGCGTGGTGACCAGCTTTCCGTCGAAGTCGGAGCTGGCGATCAACCTGTCGGCGGACGGGCACAGCCTGACGTTCATGGGCTATGCGACCACGGTGAACCAGCTCGACGTGTCGAACTCGAACACGCCGGCGGTGGTGGACCCGAGCAACCCCGTCACCACGACGCCGACCGCCCGCGCCGTGGTGCAGGTCGACGCGAACGGCAACCAGACGGCGACGTCCGTCAACTCCTACAGCGGCAACAATGGCCGCGCCGCCATCCTTGCCGCCAACGGCAGCGTCTACACCGTGGGCAACGCCGGCAACGGCGGCAATCCCCCGCCGGCGGGCGTGGTGTCCGGCGCGGGGGTGCAGGTGGTGACGCCGAATGCACCTGCCGGCACGGGCATCCCTGGTTCGGCCGGCAGCAACACGGCGCCGGCCGGCAGCTTCTCCATCGTGCAGATCAACCCGCTGACCGGGCAGCCCTATGCCTCAGCCGCCGACAAGGCCGGCAAGGACAACAACTTCCGCGGCGAGACGATCGCCAACAACACGCTGTACGTGACCAAGGGGAGCGGCGGCAACGGCATCAACACGGTCTACCAGGTCGGCGCCGCCGGGTCGCTGCCGTCGGCGGCCAACACGGCCATCACCGTGTTGCCGGGCTTCCCGACTGCCCTGTCCAAGGTGACCACCGCCGCCGGGCGGACCTCCAGCCCGGCCGACCTGCAGACGTTCGGCTTCTATCCGTTCGGCGTGTATTTCGCCAACGCGAACACGCTGTACGTCGCCGACGAGGGCGACGGCGTGCTGGCCGACGCCGGTCTCGACCGCGCGGCGGGGCTGGAGAAGTGGAGCCTGGTCAACGGCGTCTGGCAGTACGATTACACGCTGCAGGCCGGTTTGGGCCTGGGCACGCCGTACGTGGTGGCCAACTACCCGACGGTCGAGACCGACGGCCTGCGCAACATCACCGGCGAGACCAACGCCGACGGCACGGTGTCGATCTTCGGCATCACCTCCACCGTCAGCACCTCGGGCGACCAGGGGGCCGATCCGAACGAGTTGGTCGGCGTCACCGACGTGCTCGCCGCGACGGCGCTGCCGCTGTCGGAGAGTTTTACGGTGCTGCAACCCGGCATCACGGGCGAGGTGCTGCGCGGCGTGTCGTTCGCACCGGCCAGCGTGCCGGAGCCGGGAGCGCTGGCGTTGCTGTCCACCGCGTTGATCGGGTTCGGCGTGTTGCGCCGCCGCCGCTAGCCAAGCCGGCCGCCGGGTGTTCCGGCGGCCGCTCCTTCGAAGTCAGCTCAGGCGGCGACGGACGGCGAGGCCGACCAGGCCGACCAGCGCCGTGGCGAAGACCGGCAGCGTCCCGGGCTCGGGCACTTCGGTGTAGACGGCGAGGCAGCCGTTCGCGCAGAGCGAGGTCGGGCCGCCGGTGAAAGGCACGCCGATGATGCCGTTGCCGCCGTCGACCGAGTGATCGTTGCCCGGCGACGTCGGGATGACTTGGCTGATCATGCCGGTGCTGGCATCGATGATGGCGAAGGACGGGGTCACGACGCCGTTGACCACGTTGTTGGCGCCGCTGAGCAAGAAGGCGTTGATCGCCGGGTCGTACACCACGGCGTCGGTCCCGCTGAAGGCTGGCAGCGCCGTGAACGTATCGGTGTCGGTGTTGAACAGCAGCGTCTGCGAGCTCTTGTTCGAACAGCCGATGGCGACCGTGTTCCCGCTGATGGCAACGCCCGTGGGGCTGCAGCCGTTCGCGTTGGCGGACCCGGCGAACGAGAAGGTGGCGATCACCGCGCCCGTCGTCGCGTTGACCTCCGAAAGGCCGCCCGGATCGCTTGCCGACGGCCCGATCTGCGGGATGGCCAACCAGAACACGTCCTTGGCGGGATCGTAGGTCGACGCCTCGATGGAGTTGCCGATGGCGTTCGGCGTGCCATGGGTGCCATCGAAGATGGTCTGCGAGATGATCGCGCCGGTCGAGGCATTGAACAGGGTGGTGAACGGCGTCGGCGACGCGGCGTTGTTGGCCACCAGGACGTTGTTGTGCACAGGGTCGTAGGCCATCTCGTCGGCCCGGTTGTTGCCCGGGTTGACGCCGCTGCCGACGACGGGGATGCCGGGCGGCGTGTTGTTGATGGGGCTGGTGGCGGGGATGCCCGGCAGGCCGGTGTTGACGGTGTAGGTCGGCGTGCTGCTGTAGTTCGACAGGCTCGTCCCGCTGCCGGTGACCGTGTAGGCCTTGACGGTGCTGTTGCCGTCGCCGCCGAGCACCAGATGCACCGGGTTTGCGCCGGTGGTCGTGAACGCGGCCGTGCCGTCGGCGCCGGACGTGGCGTTGTTGCCGGTCTGGCCGGTGAACTGCCCGCCGCCGATCGTGCCGATGAACGTGTTGTTGTTGAGGTTCCACGCGCTGATGCCGGCGTTCGAGCGGTCGCCCAGGTAGAACACGTTCGTCGCCGGGTCGTAGGTGCTGATGTCGAACGAGGTGAGCGCCTTGTTCGGCTGCACGTTGGACGCGTCGCCCGTGATCGGGATCAGGGTCGGCGTCGTCGAGAACAACGGCGTCGCCGAAGCCGTCGCGGCAGACCCGGCGATCAAAGCAGCCGCAGCCACACCAGCTCGC
>CAXSFF010000060.1:0-9155 GCA_964236035.1 uncultured Acetobacteraceae bacterium | reverse complement strand
GACCCGCTGCGGGTGCGCAGCCCCGTGCTGCTGGTCAAGGGCGAGTACGACGGCATCTCCTCGACCGCCGACCTGGTGGATTTCTTCGGCCGGCTGCCCAACGGCGACCGCCAGTTCTCCATCATCGCCGGCGCGGCGCACGCCATCGGCATGAGCCGCAGCCGCGAGGCGTTCTGGCACGTGATGCACGCTTTCCTGACCATCCCGTCCGAGGCCTGAGCATCCGCCGCCGCCTGCTGCTGGCCTCGCTCGCCCTGCCCGCGCTCGCGGGCTGCGCCGCGCCGTTCCCCGCGTCGCCGAACGCCGTCACCACGCCGGAAGCGCGGGCGCTGCTCGACGCCAGTGCCGCGGCGCATGGGCTGGCCGCCTTGTCCGACGTCGCCGACATCAGCGTGAGCTACGCCGGGCATTGGCGCCCGCTGGTGGGGAGCCTGCAACCGGTGCTGGTCGATGCCGGGTTCCGCGGCGGCTCGCAGGAGCGCCTGCTGCTGCGCGAGCGCCTGGTCGGCCAGGTCCATGCCGGACCCGATGGCCGCAAGCAGGTGGCCCGGCCGATGGCGCACGGCGCGCAGGGCGAGGTTCGGGTTTGGCTCAACGGGGATGAAACCCGCGATGCCGACCGGCTCGCGGCGGCGGCGCTGGTGGCCGACGGCTACAGCCTGTTCCTGCTCGGACCGATGCTGCTCGCCCAGGCGTGGGCAGCCGACCGATCGCTGGTCATGGAGGTCACGGGCGCCGAGCGGATCACCGTCGGCGAACGCGACCACGACTGCGACGTGCTGCGAGCGCGGCTTTCGCCCGGGCTTGGCCTGTCCGATGCCGACCAGCTCGCCCTGTTCATCGACCGCGGCGAGCGGCTGATGCGCCGCGTGCGCTTCACCTTGAATGGCCTGGACGCGACGCGCGGCGCGGTGGCCGAGGTGGACGTCTGGGACCATGCCACGCTGCACGGCATAAGTTGGCCGACCCGGTTCCACGAGCGGCTGCTGCGCCCGCTGCCGCTCGGGGTGCATGACTGGCGGCTGACTGGCCTGGATGTGAATCGAGGCCTTGTCGCAGCTGAAGTGAACGGCCCCGCGTTCACGGGCAAGGCCGCGTCGCCGGCGGCCAGCGTCTGATGCCACCGCCTGGAAGAGGGCCTATTGACGCGCTACCCAAACGTGATGTGAAGTCCTGGGAACAAAGCAGAAGAGTTGAAAAGAGGAACGTCGAAGCATGTTCATGGCGATTTTTAATCGTGGCCTGCGCGCAGGTTGGATCGTTGCTGCAACGGCGCCTATCACGTTCCTGCCGGCGTCCAGCGCACAGGCGCGCATCACCGGCATCAGCATCACCCACAGAACCTCGCCGGCGTTCGGTGGCGCCACGTTCGCGGCAGGGCCATACGAGGTGCTGACTGGCACCGCCACCGGGGAAGTGAACCCGAACGATCCCCTGAACGCGGTGATCACCGACATCGACCTGGCGCCGCGCAACAGCCGCGGCATGGTCGAGTATTCGATGGATGTCTCTATTCTGAAGCCCATCGATGAAAGCCAGGGAAACCACGTGCTTCTCTATGACGTGGTCAACCGCGGCAATGAGCTTGCGCCGGCTTTCCTGAACGTCGGCGTGTCCGCGACGGCGCCGGCCGGCGACGGTTTCCTCGAGAATCGCGGCTACACGGTGGCCTGGAGCGGCTGGCAAGGTGATCTCGTGCCGCTGCCGGGACAGCTTGGCATCCGTGTGCCGGTGGCCGTGCTCAAGGATGGAAGTGAGATCACGGGGACGGTGCGCACGGAGTTCACGCTCAATGCGCCGGCAAGCACGCAGAACCTGACCGCCGGGTCCAGTTCCAACACGCCTGGCTATCCTGTTGCAAGTGCGACCCTGAGCAACGCTGGCGCGGTGCTGACCGAACGCGTCCACCAGTATGACAGGCCGCAAGTGATCGCGAACGCCAATTGGGCGTTTGCCGACTGCACGTCGCGGCCGTTCCCCGGCACCCCAAACCCGCAGAGGATTTGCCTGGGCGCGAATGGCGCCGGAGGCACCGGGTTCGACACGAACCACATCTATGAGCTGTTCTACACTGCAAAGAATCCGCTGGTGCTCGGCTTGGGCTTCGCGGCGACGCGCGACTTCGTCGCATTCCTGGGTTCAAGCGATCCCATGAACCCGCTGACCGGGGCGATCAAGGCGACGCAGCTTCTCGGCATCTCGCAGTCCGGCCGTTGGGCAAGGAATTTCCTCAACCTCGGCTTCAACGAGAGCGAGGGGCATAACAGGGTGTTCGATGGGATGCAGCCGCACATTGCCTCCGCGCAAGGCGACTTCAACGTTCGCTTCGGTCAGCCAGGACGCCTCGCGGGCACGGAGCACACCGAAAAACAGTATCCCGGGACCGATACGCCGCTAAGCTACGGGCCGCTGTTCGATCTGTTCCGGCAGGAGAAGGCTGGTTTGCTGGACCGTTGCCGGGCCACGGGCACGTGCCCCAAGATCGTCCACACCATGAGCGACGTGGAGTACTGGTCCGCATCCGGCGCCATAGACACGACCGACCCGCTCGGCCTGCTCGACGTGTCGCAGCCAGACAACGTGCGTATCTATCAGTTTTCATCGACCCAGCACGGGGGTTACTCGCCGATCGCCCCGTTGCCGACCAGCACCGGGATATGTCAGCAACTTCCCAACGCGAATTCCTACACCTATAACTTTCGCGCCCTCTTCGTGGCCCTGACGAATTGGGTGACGGGCAAGTCCGACCCGCCGCCGAGCGCCTACTCGCGCGTCGGCAACGGATCGCTTGTTCGGCCGGAGCACGTCAGGTTCCCCGCCATCCCCGGCGTGTCGTATAACGTGGGGAGCCTCTTCAACACCCGGCAGTTGTTCTTCCGCGGCGAACGGTTTTTCGAAACAGTGGAGTCGGGCATCCTGCGCGAGCCTCCGGTGCCGCTGCTCACCTATCCAGGCTTGCTCCCGCAGGTCGATGCGGATGGCAACGACGTTGGCGGGTTGCGTTCGACCACCCTGCAGGTTCCGCTAGGCACCTATACGGGGTGGAACACGCGCGCCGTCGGCTACAGCGAAGGCGACTCCTGCGACTTGACCGGCAGCTTCATCCCATTCGCCTTGAGTGAAGGGAGCCGCAAAGGAGGCGATCCGCGCTCATCGCTGGCGGCGCGATACGGCAGCCATGCCGGCTACGTCAACGCAGTGGCGCAAGCCGCAGCGAAGCTGGTCCAGCAGGGCTATCTCCTGCAAGACGATGCCGTCGCCACGGTCAACACAGCCCGAAGCAGCGCCGTGCTGCAATAATCCATTCCGATGCCGGCCGGCGACCAGCGTCTGATACCAGCAGCATCGGACGTTGGCCCTACACTTCTCCTCCTCCCCTTGCGGGAGGAGGCCGGGAGGAGGCGCGGCCACGCCAACCACCCTGCGCGCGGCTACCCCTCCCGCAAGAGGAGGGAAGAAGAGTCAGAGACTGTCGCCGTTGATATAGCTCGCCAGCCCCGCCAGCAGCGGCAGCAGCAGGCAAACGCCGATCGCGCCGTCCAGCAGGCGGCGGCCGGCCGGCAGCCACCAGCGGCCGATGCCGAACAGCGCCGCTATCGCCACGAACCCGGCCGTCACCTGCCAGAACCCCAGGCTGTCTGGCAGCCAGCCATCGGTCAGCGAGAACGCGAACGACAGCTCGGCGACGATCAGCGCGCCGCCGGCATACAGCGCCATGTCGAATGCCAGCGTCGCGCGCAGCCGCTCCCGCTGCATCGCCCAGGACAACGTGGCGGCGACGGTCAGGCACAAGCCCACCACCAGCACCTGTCCGGCCGGATGCAGGCCATAGGCGATGTCCGTCTCCGCCCGCAGCACCCGCAGCGGGTCGACCTTGGTGCCCAGCGCGAACCACAGGTACTCCACGCCGAGCGTCGCAACGGCCGCGGCGACGGCGAGCCCCAGGATCGGCAGCGGCGCGCGGTCCGGCCCCGCCGGCAACCGGCGCCAGCCCAGCAGCCACACGAACAGCCCGGCTATCACGCTCGCCTGCGACACATCCGCCTTGGATTGCAGGAAGAAGTGCCACAGCGCCAGCGCGGTCAGGGCATAGACCGTCCGGTGCAGCCGCTTCCACGCCTGGCCAAGCTTGCGCTGGGCGCGATTGGTCGAGGTGACGCCGAGCACGGCCAGCCCGACCAGCGCCACGAAGCCGATGGTGAGATAGGACCGCTGCAGGATCTCCGCGGCGATCCGCGTCGGCGCCCAATCCTGGTCGCAGGCGTACAACGTCAGGTGGGCCAGGCCATAGAACAGCGCGGTCAGCCCGAGCTGCCGCCGCACCAGCGTCACCCGGTGCCAGTTGAACATCGCCCGCGCCGGGCTGACTAGCAGCGACAGCAGCAGGAAGTACACCGTCCACAGCCCCGTGGCGTGGATCGCGTTGGTCACCGGGCGCGGTCCCAGCCCGTTTGTCGCCCAGCCATAGGCGAGCCAGCCGGCCGGTGCCGCACTTGCCGCCAGCAGCACGGCCTTCAGGCTGGAGAAGCGGCCGCGGTGGTCGTTCCACGGCCACGGCGTCTTGGCGTCGCCATGTGGCCTGGTTGCGGTCCGCGGATTGACCCGCACCCGCGCGGCAATCGCGGCATCATCGCTCACTGGTCAGCCTTGATATGACGAAAACCTTCGGGCGGAACGAAGGCCGCCACGTCCTGCGTGGCGTAGCTGACGCTGGTGGCCTCAAGCAGCACGGCGCCGTCCTGGCTGGCGCGCAGCATGACGCCGTCGCTGGTCAGGCATACCACCACGGCCTTGCCGCCGGTATCCAGCGTCTGCCAATCGGTGCAGGCCAGGCCCGCCACCTGCTCGGGTCCGAGCCGGTTGAAGCTGCCGCCGGGCGATACCGGCAGGCCTGGGCCGGCGGCGCTCATGTCCAGCACGGCCCGCTCGGACGGGCGCACCACCGCCATCCGCCGCGCCTTGTAGTCGACGATCATGTACAAAGCCGGCGATGGCGGGTCGACGCGCAGCTTGCCGGCGGCCAGCGACCACCGCATCCGCTGCGACAGCACCCGGGCGCCCCCCGGCTGCACAATGCCTGGCTGCATCATGCGATAGGTCACGTCCACGTCGCGCAACGGGATGGTGGGCGGCTTCTCCTGCGCCAATGCCGGCGTGGCCACCAGCAACAGAATACCCCAACGCATCATTGCTTCGGACCCGGCAGCGACAGCTTGAAGAACCCCTCCGGCGGCCGGAACGCGCTGTCCGGCTGCCGTCCCGGCGTCACCGACACGGCGGTCAGGCTGCCGGGCTGGCCGTCGAAGCGGCCCTCGGCGCGCAGCACGACGCCCTCGTTGGTCACGCAGCCGGTGCCGTCGACCTTGCGCGAATGGATCTCCCACTCGGTGCATTCCAGGCCGATCACCCGTGACCGGCCGCGCTGGACGAAGCGCACGTCGGCGCCGGCCAGCAGCGATTGCGGGTCGCCGCCGCGGATGCCGACCTCGAAGTACGACGCCTGCGCCGCGAACACGACATCGGCGACCCGGCGGCCCAGGTCGGTGATCGCATACACCGGCCGCCCGATCGGCTCGGCGCGCAGGCGCTGCCCCGTCGCGTCCCATTGCAGCCGCACGCCGTCGGGCGCGCCGCCGGGAAGCTGCTCCGCCGCCGCGCCGCCCAGGCGGTACACCACGGCGACGTCGCGCCCCGGCACCAGCAGCGGCTGCGCCATCGCGGGGGTAGTACACAGGCCCAAAACCAGCAGCAGACGCTTCATCGGCTTCCCATCACCCGTATCTCCGCCTCGATCGCCGCAGCCGCCACGTCCCACTCCGCCGGGTGGTCGACGGCGGCCGCCAGCATCGCCTTGTAGTCGTCGCGCGGCACCTCGATCGTGCCGAACTGCTCCAGATGGGTGGTGGTGAACTGGGTGTCGAGCAGTTGGTATCCCCCTATGCGCAACCGCGCCACCAGATGCACCAGCGCCACCTTGGAGGCGTCGCGGGCGGTGCTGAACATGCTCTCGCCGAAGAACGCCGCCCCCATGCTGACGCCATACAGCCCGCCGACCAGGGCGTCGCCGGCCCAGCACTCCACGCTGTGGGCATAACCGGCGGCGTGCAGGTCGGCGAACAGGCGCTCGATCTCGGGGTTGATCCAGGTGTCCTCGCGGCCCGGCGCGCTGGCGGCGCAGGCGGCGATGACGGCGGGGAACGCCTGGTCGGCGGTCACGTGGTACGGGCCGGACAGCACCGTGCGCAGCAGCCGCCGCGGCAGGTGGAAGCCGTGCAGCGGCAGCACGCCGCGCAGTTCCGGGTCGAGCCAGTAGAGGCGGTTGCCGCGCCGCGTCTCGGCCATGGGGAACAGGCCGGCGCGATACGCCCGCAACAGCAGCCCTGGGGAGATTTCCACCGCGCGCCTCGACATGCGGCGCAGGTTAGCACGGCTGCGGAGCCGCCGTCATTGCGGGCGCGCATGGCAAGTTGTCCACGTCGCATCGACCTGCCATGGTCCGGGGCAATCAAACCGGAGGAACACGGATGCCGCAGCCGCTCGACGCCATGGTCGCCCAGGTGCGCGACGCTCTGGGCAGCGCGGGCCAGACCCTTGGCGCGCCGGCGGCGTCGCCTCGGTACGAGCTGTTCCACGGCGCCAATTCGATCTGCTCGCAGAAGGTGCGCACGGTGCTGGCCCATCACGGGATTCCTTATGTCGCGCACACGGTGAACATGTTCACCGGGCAGACCTACCTGCCGAGCTACGTGCGCCTGCGCCTGCTCGGCTGCGGGCAGCTGCCGCTGGTCTCGGAGCACAGGGGCAGCACGGCGGTGAGCGCCGGCGGCTGCGACGCCGCCGTAGTGCCGACCCTGGTGGACTGGCAGGCCGACGCGGTGATCGTCGATTCCAAGCGCATCTGCCTGTATCTCGACGATGCCGTGGACGAGCCGGCGCGACTGCGCCCAGCGGGGCTTGCCGCCGCCATCGACGCGGAGCTGGCCATCGTCGACAACCTGCCGAACTATCAGATGCTGATGGGCCAGCCGCCCGGCGCCGCCGAGACGCCGATGACCCGGACCAACGCCGCCGGGCCGCGGTTCTCGCTGACCAAGGTGGAGCGGTGCGACCAGTACCTGGCCGAGGTCGCCGGCGAGGCATCGTTGGTCGCGGCGTACCAGGCGAAGCGCGCCAAGGAGCTGCATGCCGCGAACCAGTTGTTCTCGGCGGACGCGATGACCAAAGCCTACGCCACCGCCGACGCGGCTGTCGGCGCGTTCGAGGACCGGCTGCGCAGCCGCGGCACGCCTTGGCTGTTCGGCTCGGCGGTGACGATGGCGGACCTGTTCTGGGGCGTCGAACTGCTGCGGATGCGGAACATGGGGGCGAGCACGTTTTGGGAGGGTGGGCGCCTGCCGCATGTCGAGCGCTTCATGGCTGCAGCGGAGGCGCTGCCGTCGATCCGGAGCGCGGTGCTGGAGTGGCCGGGGTCGCAGTTCTGAAACCGGCGTGGTCTAATGAGAAAGTCTCGGTCTTGTCTGAATTTGCCGGGGCTGCTGCCAGACGTTACTTGCCGGCGCAACACCGGCTTGAACAAACTGGAGAGCATTCCGGGGTCGGCTGCTCACCGCGTCAAGCATGGTACGATGCATGGCCAAAAGCTCAACATCCAGGGTGTATCGCTCTGTCAAACGGTTGTTTGATGAAGTGATACAATTCTCATCAACGCAAAGGCATGATGGGCGAACCAACGCCGCGACTTGACCAAGCGCAGCGCCCGCTCAAGCGCGCGAGCGAAGCGCAGAACCGCTCCCACGTGTATATGGCGCGCACCCCAGACGCCGGCAGGTGGGTCAACCAGTTCTCGCGTCAGGCGCAGCTGTCTCTGCTCATCAGCGGTTAAAGGTGAGGCAAAACTGCCCAGCCGTAAAATGCCGCCGCTATGGCTGGGAGTAAACTGGAGAGCCATGGGCGAAGCCCGAGAAGCTTACATGATCTGTTAACCAGAAGGTTTTATTATTGGACCGTCCATATCAGGATGGCCTCATGATGGGTTTTGGGTAGCCATGATTGCAGTCAATCCCAAGCGCAGCACCTGCCTACTGATGTACGGGATGCTGCTGATCTGCGTCGGCTTCACCCTTTACTTAATTGGTGTGGTCATGGCGATCCCACGCCATTTGCTCGGTGGTAGTTCGAAACTTCTCGAACTCAACGAACTGCTGGTTTGGTATAGCGGTGTCCCCGTCATGCTTGGCCTGGGGATGGCACTGCTAGACCTATTTGTGCTACTGAGCTATAAGCGCTCGCCACGATTGGAGGTTCGCCACCATCCAGTTTTCAACGTTAGTCTGACAGTCGTGCTGACCGCCTACAATGACGAAGATAGCATCGCCGACGCCGTGCGCGACTTCCGCAGCCATCCGCACGTGATCGAAGTGATCGTTGTCAGCAACAATAGCGATGACAGAACGATACAGCAAGCGGAACTCGCCGGCGCGACCGTCGTGAATGAGCCGCAACAGGGCTACGGCCGCTGCGTTTTTCGCTGCCTGCAAGAGGCTCTTACACGTGAAAGCGAACTAGTCGTGCTCTGCGAAGGGGACCGGAGCTTCCGCGCATACGACATAGACAAATTCCTGGCCTACGTCCCCCATGCGGACATCGTAATAGGCACCCGCACGGTCGAGCGGTTGCGGGCCCGGCGGACCCAGCTCAGCACGTTCATGTATTACGGCAATCTGTTCGTGGGTAAGTTGCTAGAGGCGAAGCATCTCGGCCGCAGCACGATCACCGATGTCGGCACGACGTACAAAATGTGCCGGCGGGATACGCTACGGCAATTAATACCGCATTTGTCGCCAGCAGTGAATTTGGAGTTCAACGCCCATTTCATGGACGCTGCTCTTTCGCAGGGTTACGACATCGTCGAGTGTCCGATCACATTCCATGCCCGCGTCGGGGTCAGCAAAGGCGGCAATCTCAGCAATGCACGGGCGCTTCGCGTCGGACTGCGCATGCTATTCGGCATCATCTGGAGCTGGAAGGGGATGTTGTCGCATGGCCATTGATGGAAATTGCGCTCCCTTGCTGGACTATCACGGCTCCCGCCTACAGGACGATCCGCGGCGCACGGTACTCTGGGAGAGCCTCTGGCGTTATTACTTCAAGACGCT
>CAXSFF010000059.1:0-9166 GCA_964236035.1 uncultured Acetobacteraceae bacterium | reverse complement strand
GCTGCCACCGTGAGCTGGCCGGGTCTTGTGTACTCGGACGCGCATGCAAGGCGCCGTTTTCAGTGTCCGAAAAAGAGAGGGCCGTCAGCATCCACCATGTCTTGTGTTTTCAACGGGGTAGCTGGAGCGCTCGCGTGTCCGGCAAGGTAAGCCTTCCTGGACGAAACCCTACAAACCAGCCCGGATGAGCTTGTGACCAAGTTTTACACGTATCCCGAACATACCCCAACCCTGCTTCAGGGCCATCTGGGGTCACGCCATAGAACGGGCTCTTGACCACTTTTGGTGAAGGCACACTGGGCAGGTAAACGCAACCACCGGTGAACCCGCCGCTTTTCGCAGCCGTGGATGCCACTTTCACCAAAAGTGGCCAAGAGCCATAGAACGGGCAGAATAGCACGGTTCGCAGCGTAAGCCTCTGATTAGAGAGGAAGATTAGTGGGACCGTTCCGATACCATTCTGAGTCTATCCCCTTGTCCTGGTTGAACTTCAGCCTATTTGGGTCAAAGCAGCACATAATAAAATCAATAGCTTGGGCAGCGTCAGGCAGCGATAGATCAGCTGGGACAGGTAGCTGAGCGCCGATGTTCCTGGTTCGTGCCACGACCCGTGCTATTCTGCCCGTCCTATGGCGTACCCCCTATGTGGGGTTAAGCCCGTCGTAGCTTGCAGAACCCAAGCCGATGGCTTATAAAAGGCCATGAGTCGAGTGTTCACATCGTCGAGCACCGGCGCCGGCGTGTACGTGTTCTCGGACGACCACTGTCCTCCTCATGTTCATGCCAAGCATCGTGGCGACGGGTGGATTGCGCGGATCCAATTCTCGTTTGTTGGCAAAGAGGTGCAGCTGCTGAGCATCGCACCGTTGAGGAATACGCCGTTTCAGCGAACGGTGAACCAGCTGCTCGACGATATCGAGACCGAATTGCCGGCCTGCCGGAAGAGCTGGTGGGCGATCAGGCAGACGACCTGCCTGGCGAATCAATGGGCCGCAGTCTCAGTGCCGGGGCGGGTCGAGCTCTTATCAAGAGCCGTCCCGAACGCGCAGCAGATTACCGAGGCGACTTACGATCCCGAAAAGGAGCAGCTCCGGGTGACATTCCACGACGGCACAACACGAGATGTGAGCACAAGGCAATGACCAAGCAGCGCGTGACAGACGCAGAGTTTGCGGCGGCCCTGGCAGCTGGGCGGATCGAGGCCGAGACCGAAATCCGGGCGCAAGCAGTTCGCTACGTGCCCGACCGGGACGCCATTGAGATCGTGACGGCGCGCCATGCCGGGTTCCTGATCCCCCGCGGTTGGATCGGTGCGTTGCAAGACGTGCCGGTTGAAGAGCTGGATCAACTGGAAGTCTGGCCGGATGGCTCCGCGATCGAGTTGGAGAGCCGGGACATCCATATCAGCGTGGATGGCCTCATCACGGCACTGTTGCCAGCAATCTTGCCCTCGCGGGCCATTGCCGCCGTGTTTGCCAGCCGCGGCGGCCGAGCGACTTCGGAAGCGAAGCGAAGCAGCGCACAGGAGAATGGTCGCAGGGGCGGCCGGCCTCGGAAACTTGCCAAAGCCTTACCGGCCATCGACACCCCGTAGGCCCTCCTTCGAGCTTACTGGAAACGCGTTAGCGCGCTTACGCCATTGCGCGTAATGCAGTGCGCAAGAGCGCTTGGTCGCGGTCAGGTATTTCCGGACATTATAGCGGGACGCCTTCCTTGGCGATCTGTTCACCGGCCTATGAGATTGCGTCGTCCAGCACGCGTCCCATGGCATAGGACGGCACGTAGCCGGCAAGCGTGTTGCCGGTCGGGCGTATGGACCGCATGAGCGACTCACGCGATTTCCCCGTGATCGCTCCCGATTTGCGGTAGCCGAACAAATAGGGGCGCGCGTCAGCCGGCAGCGCGTTGAGCGACAGTCCCAGTTCCTTGTCGGACAGATGCGCCACGCTGGCCGCCACCTCCATCACCCTCGCTTCGATAGCGGTGATGCTTGCCGTCAGCAGCCGGACGATGTCGTCGAAGTCGGTCCAGAACTCTTCCGGCAGGTCGCGGCGGATCGCATTCATGTCGTCGCCGGCCGCCAGCGCCTCCCACATGGCCAGCGGTGTGCAGCGAGAGATCAGCGCATGGATGCGGCGGTACTCCGCCCCCTTGAGCTTCAAGCGTAGGCCGTTGCTGAACCGGATGACCAGGCCCTCATCGTCCCGGGGCAGCGTCGCCGCGTGGCTTACCATCGCGGCGACGCTGGCGAACGCGTAACGCCGGGCGGCGCGCCATCCGAGTGCCTGGCACGTGGCAAGCACCTCGTCATAGGTCAGCTCGCGCCCGGCCCTGTCGTAGGCCGCCAGCATGACCAGGGCCGGATCCGGGTAACGGACGACAATCCGGTTCTCGGGATATACCGCCTCGAACAGGTAGGTCGTGCCGGGCACCAGGGCGGACAGGTCAGCGGCATCAAACCAGGCTTGGGCCCAGACCGCCTGTTCGGAGCCGAACGCCCCCTTGGTCGCGGCTCGCCAGCGCCCGGCATGGTAAAACGTGATGATGAGACTGCCATCGAGCTTCTCGTAAGCCTCGAACGGCAGATCAGGAACCTCGCCCCGCCGCTCACCGACGTTGAAGAACTTTGGGAATGGCGTGGCCACGACTTGACCGGCCGCCTCATCCACGATCAGACCGCGGGCCATGACGGTGAACTCGTCCCAGCCATCCTCATAGACGCAGCGCGGAGTGTAGATGAACAGCTGCAACCCCGCGGCCGTGTCCACGCGGCGATACACGAAGCCAAGGCCTCGGACCCGTTCCAGGCCGGCCATCAAGGCATCAAACGCCATTTGGCGGGCAGGATGGATCAGGTCGGTCATGAAGCGGATCGATCTAGCCCACCTGCAAGGACGCCGCCACTCGTTCGGAGCGTTCTGCCAGTTGGGGCCATCACAGGCCCGGTTTCGCTCATTTGCTCAACCCTGAGTGCTCCGCCCAGTCGGTCCGACTGAGGCGATCCTTCCGCAAAATCGCGTGGTCTTCCAAACGATTTTGGTTGACGCTCCGCCTCCAAGCCGTCTAGGTCCGCGCCCCCGGCATCCCGCCGGTCTGCGCTTCACGGCGCACACAGAAGCATTTGGACAGAAAGGGCGAGCATGCATTCGAACGCAGCAGTTACACATGCCGCCCGTCCCGCGTCCTGCGAGGACCTGAGGCGGCCACTCCGCCGATCAGGCTCTCAAGGACGCACAGGGACTCTCTGCCATGAGCACGCAGTATGCCGAATGGGAACTCGGCCGCTATCTTCGTAACACACTGCGCAGTGCGGCTTCGGCCCAGCTGCTGAAGCCGGTTGCCGACGCGGCGGCCGTCGTGCTCGGCACAGCGGCGCCGGGCGGCACGTCCCAGGATCTCGAACGCGCCATCGATGCCTTCCCGTCGAGCGGCACCTATGCCGAGCCGTTCGAGCGCAATGCCCGGTATGCCGCGGCCGAGTTCGCCCTGGACGAAGCTGAACTCGACATCCTGCTGCTCGCCCTGCGCGTGCGCCGCGGCCGCCAGTTGGCTCGGTTCGGCAGTGCCGTGCAGGCGATCCTGGGTGACCCATCCCGCGTGGTCGCGATCTTGCTGGGCCGCGACCTTGATGGGGTGCAGCAGCGCCTGGCGCCGGGATCGCGCCTGTGCGGCTGCGGGCTGATCGTGTTCGACGATGACGATGCCTACGAGGACGGTTTCCCCTCCATCCTGGCCATCAGCCGGGCGGCGGCAACGGCCATGTTCGCCGTTCACGCCAGCCGAGACGAATGGCGGGCGGCGCTGATTGGCCGCCCATGCGAGCCCGGTCTGTCCTGGGACTCCTTCGACCACCTTGGTGCCGCCGGCGCACTGGCCGCACGGGTGCTGGCGGCCGCCGCAGCGGGCGGCGAGGCTGGCATCCACGTCCTGCTCGCCGGGCCGCCCGGCACGGGCAAGACCGAGTTCGCCCGCACCCTCGCCACGCGCGCCGGCCTGGCTCTTTATGCGGCCGGCAAGGAAGCGGACGCGCAGGGCGGCGAACCCTCGCGCAGCGCCCGCGGCACGGCCTTGCGGCTCAGCCTGACCTTGCTGCGCCAGCGCCGCGATGCCGCCGTGCTGCTGGACGAGGCGGAAGACCTGCTGGACTCCACCCGTTCCTTCGGGGCACGACGCGATGCGTTCTCCAAGGTGTTCCTCAACCGCACGCTGGAGCAGGCGGCGGTGCCGGTGCTGTGGACCTGTAACGAGATCGGCTGGATGGACCCGGCGACGTTGCGACGCATGACGCTGGTGGTGCAGATGCCCGTGCCTGACGCCGCACGTCGCGCCGCGATCTGGGACTGCGTGCTGGACCGCGAAGCGCTGGCATTTCCAGCCGGCACGGCGACTGCCCTCGCGGCACGCTGGCCGGTGTCGGCGGGCATCGCGGCCGGGTCGGCACGTGCCGTGCGCCTGGTTGGCGGCGGCCTGGCGGATTTGGAGGTGGCGCTGGCCGGGGTCGCCGAAGCCATGGGCGTGACTGCCACGACGGAACCCTCCTCCCTGACCGCGTTCGACCCGGCGCTGACGGTGTGCGGGGACGATCTTGGAACGCTGTGCGCCCGGCTGGCCCGGCCTGGGGCGCCGCTTGGCTGGTCGCTGTGTCTGTCCGGGCCGCCTGGCACCGGCAAGAGCGCCTTCGCGCACTATCTGGCGGACCGGATCGGCCTGCCGTTGCTGCAGAAGCGCGCCTCGGACCTGCTGTCGATGTGGGTCGGCGGCAGCGAGAAGGCGATTGCCGCCGCCTTCGCCGAGGCGCGGACCAAGGGTGCGTTGCTGCTGATCGACGAGGCGGAGGCGCTGCTGTTTGACCGCGGCGCGGCGTCACGCGCCTTCGAGGTGAGCCAGGTGGATGAGATGCTCACCTGGATGGAGCGCCACCCCCTGCCCTTCGTGTGCACCACCAACATGGTCGAGCGCATGGACGCCGCGGTGCCGCGACGCTTCACACTGAAGCTGCGGTTCGACGCCCTCGACCCGGCGCGTGCGGACCTGGCGTTCCGCCGCATCCTCAGCGCCACCCCGCCGGATGGGCTGCCGGACGGGCTCACGCCGGGCGATTTCGCACTGGTGCGGCGGAAGGCGGACCTGCTGGCCGAAGCGCGCCCGGCCGTCCTGGCGCAGTGGCTCGCAGAGGAGTTGGCCGCGAGGGTGGGGGTCCGCTCGCCGATCGGGTTCCGGATACCCGCAAAGAATATGACTTCACCGGAAATCGGGTTGAGAGACGCGGCGTGAGCGTCGTCAGCACAACACGCTTGTTCTGTCTCAAACGCACCGTATCACACCTTAAAACAAGGGAGCGACATGGTGCGTTATGGTGCGATGCTATTCGGTGTGGGTCCCTTGTTCCCCGTCAGTATGTTGTTCCAAACGAGCCTACCTTCCCCATAGCTCATACGCTTTTCCGTATATTTTCATTTGATACGCTTCGGCGTATAATACGGTGATAGACGCTGGAGCGTATCATGGACAGCATCGTGCGAAACCCAACTGCCATAGGTGCTGCCTTGCGGCGGCAGCGCAAGAAGATGCGGCTGTCCCAAGGTGAGCTCGGCGAGCGGATCAACCTCCGCCAGGCGACGATCTCCGCTCTGGAGGCCGGAACCGCCGATGCCAAGCTGAGCACCCTCATGGACGCCATGGCCGCATTGGGACTGGAGATCGTCGTCAGGCCCCGCTCGACAGCTAGCGATACCGACATCGAGGCAGCTTTCTGATGGCGCGCAGGACACGTCATTCTCCCCTGCGCGTGTTCATGAACGGCCGTCTCGTCGGTCTGCTCCGCCGAGAGCCATCAGGCGCCGTCGACTTCACTTACCACGCATCCTGGCTCGACTGGCTCCCTGCCCTGCCGGTTTCGCTGTCCCTTCCGCTTCGGGAGGACCGCTATGCCGGCGCGCCGGTGATCGCCGTGTTCGACAACCTGCTCCCGGACAACGACGCCATCCGGCGTCAGATCGCCACACGTGTCCGGGCGGATGGGACGGACGCTTTCAGTCTGCTTGGCGCGATCGGCCGTGACTGCGTGGGTGCGCTGCAGTTCCTCCCTGTAGATGGCGAGCCGGGGCCGGCAGGCTCCATCGACGCTACCCCGATGTCCGATACGGCGATTGCGGCATTGCTCGCCGATCTCGCGAGGGCCCCCCTTGGCATGACGGAGGACCAAGCGTTTCGCATCTCCCTCGCCGGTGCCCAGGAGAAAACCGCTTTCCTTTTCCAAGACGGCCGCTGGTGCATGCCGGTCGGTGCCACACCGACGACGCATATCCTGAAGCCGGCGATCGGGCTCCTGCCCGACGGCGTCGACTTCTCCGAGAGCGTCGAGAACGAGTATCTCTGCATGCGGCTGATGGCGGCCTTCGGCCTCCCCACGGCGCGCGTCGAGATGGCCGAGTTCGCCGGACGCCGCACGCTGGTCATCGAGCGCTTCGATCGCCGGCGGACCCAGGACGGGCGCCTCATCCGCTTGCCTCAGGAGGACATGTGCCAGGCGACGGGCACGCCGCCGGCCCTCAAATACGAGTCGGACGGCGGGCCCGGCTTGCCGCGGCTGCTACGGCTTCTTGCCGGCAGCGACGATCCTGCCGCCGACCAAGGTGCTCTGTTGAGGGCCAACATCGCGTTCTGGCTGCTGGGCGCCACGGACGGGCACGCCAAGAACGTGAGCGTGTTCCTGCGTCCAGGTGGCCGGTTCGGCATGACGCCCTTCTACGACGTTTTGTCGGCTCAGCCCGCCGTCGATGCCGGCCAGCTCCGCCGAAACCGGTTCCGCCTGTCCATGGCCGTCGGCGACAACCGCCACTACACGATCGACTCGATTTTCCCCCGGCATTTCCTGCAAACGGCGCTTATGGCAAGCATCGGCGCCTCAATTACGGAGGCGTTGTTCGAGGAGCTCGCGACGACGGTGCCACGAGCACTGGAAGCAACGCTGACTGAGCTGCCCGCGGGCTTTCCGAGCGCGCTCGCAACGTCGGTTCGTGATGGTGTCCTGCATCGCCTTCGCAGGCTGGAGACGTCATGGTCAGTGGACCGCTAGTGGTCAGCCATCACCGCTCCCCAAACGGATGCTTCCCGTATTTACGCAGCAGATCGTCCAGCGCCTCGCCCACGAGAGACTGTACCGTCATCCCGTTTTCGGCCGCCAGGACCTTGATCGTGCGGCCGAGCTGGTGGCTGAAGTGACCGCCCACCATCATCTTCCCCGCTCGATCTTGTCGAGCTGCCTTAACAGTTGGCTCGGACGCAGCGACGTCGGCCAGTGTGTCCGCGACGGCAACTGGAGCAGAAAGCTTCTGCTTCAGAACCCCAAACCTGCCACTCATGCTCTGCCCCGTTTTGGCTGCATGGTAGACAATCCAGTACGTTGGTTGGTTGACCATTCAACCTGCTGCCCTACCCACACCCAAAGCGCGGCTACTTCAAGGGCCGCCTTCCCGCCCGGGGCATGTTCCTGCGCAGTCAGGCCGAATCCAGTGCTGTGATGATAATCGCCGCGCTCGGGCAGCATCACCGGCGCAACAGGCAACCCTACCTCGTGGATCACGTTGGCCGCCTCACCATAAAGGACAGCAGCCTTTGGAGGGCCGGCCACGAAGACCACAAAGGCGGGCTTGCCTGTCGCCTTCACCAGGTCGGCCGTGGTGCGAGCCGCATTCAGATCGAATGTTCGAGGGCGACAAGGTACTAGCAGCAGATCGGCAACGCGACAGACCTCTCGCGCCATCGCATCTGCGTGGGGCGGCGTGTCGATAACAATGAACTCTGCGCCCAGCTTGGCTGCCTGACCGATCTTGTGGGCTAACAGGCTGGGCGCGCCGCAATCGATTACCTCCGGTGCCCTACCCTCTCGCCACTGCCCCCACTGACTAGCGGTCGCCTGAGGATCTGTGTCCACGATCAGCGCGACATGGCCAGCGTCTTGCGCCGCGGCGGCGAGGTGGATGGCGAGAGTGGTTTTCCCAGCACCCCCTTTTTGGCTGACGATGGCGATGGTTGGCATATTTACCCGTCACCCTGTTGAATGGTTGACCATCCAGCCTGTTGATTGGCTGTATGGTAGGCTGGCGCCTGCTTACTTGCTCCCCTATCTCGACTGCAAGCGGCAAGGCGTGGCCCGGTTGGGCTGACAAGGGATAACGCTTACCCATCGTCCTATTGTAAGGTGGCGCTACTCAGGGATTCGCCGAGTGTCTTGAGGCTTTGCCGGCTCGCCTAATCTCTGAATGCAACCCGCTCGGCCGGGCCTGCTGAAGGTAGCGAAGGAAAGCGACTCGAAGCTAAAGTTATCCCCAGGTTTCTGTGGGGTTATGAGATGCATGTCAGATTGTCCCCAGCGTAGCTGAGTTTTCCCGTGGGGTTAAGTGATGAAGATGTGGGGTTATGAGAGAAATCCCGAGTCGCCCCGTGGGGTTAAGCGATGGTGTACAACTAATAGAATCTACTAGCTTTCTACTAGATTTCTCGCATAACCCCACAGTTGACGTCGACCACTCGGCAGGAGCAATCAAGAGGCTTACAGGAACTTCGCGAAGGCCAGAACCGTGGACAGGGATGCAGCCGACGGAGTGCGCAACCTAGTCCTGCTGCACGGCAGGGAACGGGCACGTGAGATGGTGGCGACCAAGCGACGTCCCCTGGTCGACATAGCAGCCGAAGTCCTGGCAGACGAAACCCAGGCAATAGGGTTTTCCTATACGGGGTTCTGCTTGACCTCCCTACCGCACAAACGCCTTGCTGACGACGTGCCCTGGCAAAAGACGGGGCACCGCGTATCGCTGGTAGTAGAACCTGGGACAATGATAGCAAACGGCATGCGCAAGCTCTACGGGGTGCCGTTCGGAGCACGGGCACGCATGGTGCTGTTGTACCTCCAAACCCAGGCCGTCCGTACAGGGAGCCGCGAAATCGAGTTGGGACGCTCAATGCGCGATTGGCTGGAGCGCATGGGCGTTGCTGTTGGCGGAGAGACGGCAAAAGCGTTCCGCGAGCAGGCTACGAGGATATCAGCTTGCAGCCTCAAGTTTTTCTGGGAAGGCGAGGGACGGGCGACTGGATGGACCGCCGGACGCATCGTATCCTCCGGATTGTCGTTCCACGCTCTTTCCGGTAACGGCCAAGAGAACCT
>CAXSFF010000058.1:1433-9188 GCA_964236035.1 uncultured Acetobacteraceae bacterium | reverse complement strand
CCTCGACCTCGGTCGAGCCGCCGACGCGGATCACCGCGACGCCGCCGGCGAGCTTCGCCAGCCGCTCCTGCAGCTTCTCGCGGTCGTAGTCGCTCGTGGTCTCCTCGACCTGCGCGCGGATCTGGTTGCAGCGGCCCTTGATGTCGTCGGCATTGCCGGCGCCCTCGACCACCGTGGTGTTCTCCTTCTCCATGATGACCCGCTTGGCGCGGCCCAGCATGGCAAGCGTCACCGTCTCGAGCTTGATGCCGAGGTCCTCGGAGATCACCTGGCCGCCGGTCAGGATCGCCAGGTCCTCCAGCATCGCCTTGCGGCGGTCGCCGAAGCCCGGCGCCTTCACGGCCGCGACCTTCAAGCCGCCGCGCAGCTTGTTCACCACCAGCGTGGCAAGCGCCTCGCCCTCGATGTCCTCGGCGATGATCAGCAGCGGGCGGCCGGACTGCACCACGGTCTCCAGCAGCGGCAGCATCGCCTGCAGGCCGGACAGCTTCTTCTCGTGGATCAGGATGTACGGCTGGTCCAGCTCGGCGACCATCTTCTCGGCGTTGGTGATGAAGTACGGGCTGATGTAGCCGCGGTCGAACTGCATCCCCTCGACGACATCAAGCTCGGTCTGGATGCCCTTGGCCTCCTCGACCGTGATGACGCCCTCGTTGCCGACCTTCTGCATCGCCTCGGCGATCATGCGGCCGATGTCGGCCTCGCCGTTGGCGGAGATGGTGCCGACCTGCGCCGTCTCGGCCTCCGTGGTGATCTTCTTGGAGCGCGCCTTCAGCTCGGACACCACGGCGGAGACCGCCATGTCGACGCCGCGCTTGAGGTCCATCGGGTTCATGCCGGCGGCGACGGCCTTGCCGCCCTCGCGGACGATCGACTGCGCCAGCACGGTCGCCGTGGTGGTGCCGTCGCCGGCCAGGTCGTTGGTCTTGGTGGCGACCTCGCGGATCAGCTGGGCGCCCATGTTCTCGAACTTGTCGTGCAGTTCGATTTCCTTGGCGACCGTCACGCCATCCTTGGTGATGCGCGGCGAGCCGAAGCTCTTGTCGATCACCACGTTGCGGCCCTTGGGGCCCAGCGTGACCTTCACCGCGTCGGCGATGATGTCCACGCCGCGCAGCATCCGAGCGCGCGCGTCGGCGCCGAACCGTACGTCTTTGGCAGCCATGTGCTCTATCCTTTGTCTGAGTGTGCGGAAGGCGGGATCAGGTGGCGATGATGCCCATGATGTCCGATTCCTTCATGATCAGCAGCTCTTCGCCGTCGATCTTGACCTCGGTGCCCGACCACTTGCCGAACAGGATCTTGTCGCCGGACTTCACCTCGAGCGCCACGATCGAGCCCTGCTCGTTGCGGGCGCCCGGCCCGGCGGCGATGACCTCGCCCTGCATCGGTTTTTCCTTGGCGGTGTCGGGGATGATGATCCCGCCGACCGTCTTCTCCTCGGCGTCGAGGCGCTTGACCACGACGCGGTCGTGCAGCGGACGAAACTTCATACGGATTGCTCCCTGGCAGTTCAGTTCTAGGTCGATGCAACAACTGCTTGCTGCTCGCCGCCCCGGCCCGTTAGCACTCGGCACCGAGGAGTGCCAGCGGTCTAGCGAACCAGCTTTCCAGTGTCAAACCAAAACGCTGCATCGCGTCCGCGAGGCCGCCGAAGTCACCGCCTGTTCCAGGCCGACCGGAGTTCGTGCAGGCAGGCTCCTCGGCCCGGATGAACGCCGCGGTCGGGTCCACGCCGGCCATGGTCAGCAGCTGGACCGAGGCGACCCGGCAGGGTGCGACGGCGAACCGTGCCGCAGCAAAGATCGGCGCTGCATCCTGCTTCGCTTCCCAGCGTCGCGCCAGGTCGCCGAGCAAGGCTTCGACTCGGTCCATGCCCTTGACCGAACGTCCGGCAAACCCGATGACCTTGCCGGGCTGTTCGCAGCCCAGGTTACGCCGCGGACCAGGTTACGCCGCGGAACGGGTCGGCAGCGGCCTGTATCGCAGCGTCGAGCACACGGTTGGTCTCGTCCGCCCGCGGCAGCAACATTTGGCCGAAGCTCGCCGGAACACGCCCTTGTTGCTGCACCGACGTGCTGTACGGTACCACCATGATCCTTCGCGGGATGAACAGCTCCTGATAAGGCGTTGATGGCTTGTGCCCGCTCAAGGCGTTGGCATCCGTGCCATGGAAATGAAACAACTTCCATTGGATCGCAGGACCGCCGTCGTAGCTGATCTTTGCATGTAACATAATTTTAACACCAAGCACCCATGTGGAACAGACGCTGCTCTCTGATTGGAACGGTCCTGCTTCCGCCCGGACTGCTCCGCAATGGCAGTCACCACAGCGCAGTTTAACGACAACCTGTTGCTTCAATGCAACTTGATGCTGACAAGGTAGCTATCCCACCTTCCTGCTGCCATTGATGCTGCAAGACCGACAAGACGGCCTTCTACGCCTGCAACATGCCGGGCGTTTTGCTGTGGCCCGCACGCGTGGAGCGTTGCGTTCCCGATAGGTGCGGCATCGCTTGCCAAACAAATACACACAAAAGCTATTGTGCGTGTTTCCGTTTCGCTGCATTGCAGCGAACAAGTGATCAGCTCGGGCCGGGGATACCGGCGCGGGGCGGCTAGGCGATATCAAGGGATGATCGAAATGGCATTGAACAACCAGGCGACTTCATCGCCTCCAATCGTGCAAGCCGTGTCCACGGCGGGTTTCATTGGTGGGATTGGCATTGCCACGCACGTGAACCTGGCGAACGTCATCCCCGAAATGAAATATCTCGGGATCAACCAGGTGCGGACCGGATTTGCCGTCGCTCTTAGCGAAGGCCCAACCTTGACCAGTCAAATAGCAGCGGAAATGGCTGCGGGGATCCAGTTTGATCTTGTCACTGACCCAGGAACGCCAGCTTCCCAGTACGTAGCGGGGCTTGACCAGCTTCAGGCAATGCACCCTGGCGGCGTAGATGCCATCGAGGGTTACAACGAAACACCTGTCGCGAACCTGGATGCCACACAAGCGTTCCAAGCCAAATTATATGCCGCGGTTCGGGCTGATCCCAAACTCGCCGGTGTCGCAGTTTACAACTATACCATCTTCTCTGAAGATGCGAGCACGTTCTTCTTGGAAGGCAACGTCTCTTCAACTGCCACCGACGGCAACACTCATAGTTATTCAACGGAGTTCCCGCCGAACTTGTGGAACTCATGGTTTGTCCCTCTAGGCCTGAGCGGCACGCCGAACGACCCTTACGTGGTCACGGAAACCGGCTACCCGACGGACCCGACGGTGATCAACGGCATCTTCCAAGGCGTCAACGCCGACGTCGCAGCAAAGTACACCCTCGACAACATCTTCGACCTGATCAAGGACGGCGCCAGCAGGCTCTATATCAACGAGCTTAGCGACGAGAACTACGACCCCAACTACGCCAACGGCGAAAATCATTTCGGCTTGTTCAATTACGACGGCACGCCCAAGGAAGGGGCCGTCGCATTGCACAACCTGACGACCATCCTGGCCGACCCCGGCGCGACGGCGTCGAGCTTCACCCCGGGGACGCTGTCCTACTCGGTGAGCGGCTTGAACAGCACCATCAACCCCGCAGCGCTTGAAGCCGATTTCTCCTACGGGATCTTCTACCTCGCCATCACGGGGGCGCCGCAATACGGCATCCCGGCCTTGCCGGTCTACGGCAACTCGATGCTCATGGCCAAATCGAACGGCTCGTTCGACCTGGCGCTTTGGCAGGAGCCGGAAATCTGGGATGGCACGACGTCCCAGGAGATCAACGTCGCGCCCACCCCCGTGACGGTCAACCTCGGTCAGATCGCCGGGTCGGTGGAGGTGTTCGATCCGCTGGTCGGAACCAGCCCCATCGCCACCTACATCAATGCCAGCCAGATCACCGTCAACCTGACCGATCACCCCGTCATCGTCGAGATAGATCCGCTGCCCCCCGTTGTCACGCCGACGCCGATTCCGCCGCCGGCGCCTGGTCCGACGATCTTGGGGTCCGGCGTCGACACGATCGCGCTGCAGGTGGCGGAGCAGGCCTACCAGGGCGATGCGCAGTTCACCGTCAGCGTCGACGGCGTCCAGGTCGGCGGCACGCAAACGGCAACGGCCTCGAAAGCCAGCGGGGTGTCGCAAGTCTTCGATGTCGAGGGCAGTTTCGGTGCGGGAACGCACGCCGTCACGGTGAACTTCCTGAACGACCTTTATGGCGGTTCCGCGGCAGCCGACCGCAACCTGTACGTCACGGGTGCATCCTTCAACAACGTGGCGGCGACCAACGGCACCTTGTCGCTCATGGCAGGCGGGCCGCAAACCCTCACGGTGGGGCGGCCGGTGCCGGCGCCGACCGTTGTGGGCTCTGGCGCCGACACGATCGCGCTGCAGGTGGCAGAGGATGCCTACCAGGGCGATGCGCAGTTCAGCGTCAGCGTCGACGGCGTCCAGATCGGTGCGACGCAGCCCGGCCAGCAGGTCGGCGCCATTGAAACTGCGACCGCCCTGCAAACCGACGGGACGTCGCAGATCTTCGACATCGAGGGTAATTTCGGCGCTGGCACCCACACGGTCACGGTCAACTTCCTGAACGACCTTTATGCCGGTTCACCCACGGCCGACCGCAACCTGTACGTCAATGGGGCAACTTATGATGGGGTTCCGGCCACGAACGGCAAGCTGACGATTTTGGGCGGCCCGCCGCAAAGCCTCACCGTCGGGACACCCGTGCAAACCCTGCCGCCGGCCGGGAATACCATCATGACCGGATCGGGCGACGTCGTGCGCGTTGGAACCACTCCCGACACGGTCAACGCGGCGGGCACCTCCGCCACGGTGATCGGCGGGACCGCGGCGCTGACGTTCATCGGCGGTTCCGGCTCTGACAACATCTACGCCGGAAGCGGCATGGTGACGATCACAGCGAACGGCGACGTCCTGAACTTCCTTGCCAGCAAAGGCGTTGCGACGATCAACGCTGGAACGGGGCCGGAGAACTACAACTTCGTCAATGGCACGGCAGGCGGCACGCTCACCGTCTCGAACTACAACCCTGCCTTGGACCATATCCAGCTGTTTGACTATGCTCCAGGTGCGGCGACCCAGACTTTGGTGAACGGTTCGACGCAGATCGTGCTGTCCGACAACACGAAGATCACCTTGCTGGGAACGTCTCTGTCGCAGCCGCAAAGTTACTTCATCACCAATTGACCGCTGCGTTGGGGTGGGGTGACCGGCCCGGGCGCCGTGATCAAGATGCCGCGCCGCACCGAGACGGGATTGTTTCGATGACTGCCACGGCCAGTTCCAAGCTGCCTGCAAGGACATCGAAGCGACCCGGCCGGCTGGGATGCGGGCCGGCGCAGACTCGAATTGAGAAGATAATGCGCTAAAGGCGGCTCAGCACGGCGTCGGCCAGCGCGTCGACGTCCGCCGCCGTCGTGCGGTGGTTGACGATTGCCGCCCGGATCGCCAGCGCGCCTCCAATGCGGGTGGTCGATGGCGCGAACGACCCCGCCTCCTGCAGGTCTGAGACCAACCCTGCGTTGAACGCGTCATCTCGCGTGCGGACCTTGAAACAAACGATGTTCAGCGGCACGGGCGCCAACAGCTCCAGCGCCGGTTCCCGCGTCACCCGCGCGGCCAGGTGCCGGGCGACGGCGCAAGTGCCCGCCACCACGGCGCCCAACTGCTCGGTGCCGTAGCACCGCAACGTCAGCCACACCTTCAACGCCCGGAACCCCCGCGACAGGTCAGGGCCGAGGTCGCATGGCCAAGGCGCGCCACCGGCAAGCCCACGGCTTTCGCGGCGCAAATAGTCCGCATGCTGGGCGAAGGTGTCGAGCTGCGCCGCCGGGTCGCGCACCAGGATGCACCCGGCGTCGTACGGCGCCTGCGCCCATTTGTGGAAGTCGAACGCCAGGCTGTCGGCCTGCTCGATGCCGGCGAGCAACGGGGCGTGGCGCGGGCTGAGCCGGGCCAGCGCGCCGAACGCGCCGTCGACGTGGAACCACAGCCCCTCCGCGCGGCAGAACCCGGCGAGGGCGGCCAGGTCGTCCACGGCGCCCGTGTCGACGGTCCCCGCGGTGCCGACCACCAGGAACGGCCGCGCCCCGGCCGCGCGGTCGGCGGCGACGGCCCGCGCCAGGGCGCCAAGGTCGATGCGGCCCGCATCCGTCGGCACCAGCCGCAGCGCGTCGGTGCCGAGGCCCGCCATGTCCATCGCCCGCGGCACGCAGCCATGCGCGGCGGCCGAGGCGTAGGCGACCAGGCGCGCGCCTTGCAAGCCGTGGGCGCGCACGTCCGGCCCCAGCGCCGCGCGGCGGGCGACCAGGACGCCGATCAGGTTGGCGGCCGAGGTGCCGGTCACCAGCAGCCCCGAGGTTTGCGGCGGCATGCCCATGATCTCGGCGCTCCAGGCGATCACCTGGCGCTCGACCAGGATCGGCGCGTGGTCACGGCCGCCGCAGTTGGCGTTCAGCGCGCCAGCCAGCAGTTCCGCCAGCATGCCGATGGCGGTGCCGCCGCCATGCACCCAGCCCATGAAGCGAGGGTGCCGGTTGCCGACTGCGTAGGGCTGCACCCAGCGCTGGAAGTCGCGGTAGGCGTCGGCCGGGTCGCATGGCAGCAATGGCAGTCGCTGGCGCCAGAAGTCGTGCAACTCCGGTGGCAACGGGCGCCAGACCGGGCCTTCGCGCAATCCCTGCAAATCGTCGAACGCGTCGTCCAACATGCGATGGCCGAGCGCTCGCAGGGCTGTCCAGTCGTTCGGGTCCAGGTTGCTGGTCTCGGTCAAAGGATGTTGTCCTTGGCTTGGAACGTTTGCTCGGATGACGGGCCGGTCGTTATTCTTCTGTTTAACCGCCAAATATCACGCGCGTGGGGTTACATGCGCACTTGAGGACAGCCAAGGGAAGTGCAAGATGACATGAACGGCCGCACTGAAGCGGCCATGGAGTCTCTGTTTCATGAGCGAGAACGCATCAACACAGGCGATCCTGGGGCTTACGGCACAAATCGTCTCTGCGCATGTCTCCAATAACGCGGTGTCGCGGGACGCGCTGCCGGAGCTGATTCAACAGGTGTTCGCGACATTGATGGCCGCCGGGAACGATCCGGTCGAGCCGGAAAAGCTGCAGCCGGCGGTTCCGGTGAAGAAGTCGGTGTTCCCCGAGTACATCATCTGCCTGGAAGACGGCAAGAAGCTGAAAATGCTCAAGCGGCATCTGCAGACATCCTACAACATGACGCCGGAGCAGTATCGCGAGCGTTGGGGCCTGCCGCACGACTACCCTATGGTTGCGCCGCGCTATGCAGAGCATCGCTCTGAACTGGCCAAGAAGATCGGTCTTGGCCGCAAGCCGGCCGGTGCCGTGGCCGAGCCGGAGCCGGTGGCGATGCCGGCCAAGCGCGGCCGCAAAGCCGCCTGATTCAGGTCTCGCCGCCGGCTCAGGCCGTTTCGGGCCGGGTCGGTGTTGGGTCGTGGCGTAAAGGCGATGCCCAGCGCCTGAAGCAAGTGCTTTTGGTTGGCCGGCTCCGGGCTTGGTTGCCGGGGAACCTGTTAGGGCAGCAGGTCCTGCGCCTCTGTCCAAATCCGGCGGACGACGTCACCAGCCGGCTCCGCGCGCGCCAGCGCGGCCGACTGCCCGGCCCAGGCCTGCATCCGGCCCACGTCGCGCGCCGCGCTGGCTGCCGTGCGCATCTCCGCAGTCAGCGCGCGCTGGATGGGGTAGGGCGCCGGCGGCGGCGCG
>CAXSFF010000058.1:0-1333 GCA_964236035.1 uncultured Acetobacteraceae bacterium | reverse complement strand
GCGCATCTCCGCAGTCAGCGCGCGCTGGATGGGGTAGGGCGCCGGCGGCGGCGCGTCCGCAGCGGCGGCGGCGCGCGTGTAGGCACCGGCCACGGCGCGGCCCAGCCGGCCGCTGAACGCACGGGTCGGCACGGTCGCCTCCGGTTCCAAGTCGGCCAGCGCGTCCGCCCAGGCGGGATTGGTCGCCGCCTCCGGGCAGCGCAGGAAGGCGGTGCCGACCTGTACCGCGCTGGCGCCCAGCGTGAGCGCCGCCGCGGCCGTGCGGCCGTCCGCGATGCCGCCAGTGGCGATGATCGGCACATGGAGCCGGTCGGCCAGGCGAGGCAGCAGGGACAGCAGGCCAACCACCTGCCGCTCGGCATCCGCCGGGTCGAAGGCGCCGCGATGGCCGCCGGCCTCGAAACCCTGCGCCACCACGGCGTCGGCGCCGGCCTGCTCGGCGGCCAGCGCCTCGGCCAGGGTGGTGGCGCAGGCGAACCAGGCGATGCCTGCCGACTTCAGCTCGGCCACGAACGCGGGCGGGAACACGCCCATGATCGACGACACCACGGGCGGCCGCAGCGCCAGGAACATAGCCGACTGGGCCGCGAAATCCGGCGCGGTGGCGTTGGCGGCAGTTACTGGTGGTCCCCAGGCGCTGAGGAAGTCGCGCACCCGGGCCTCGGCCGCCGGGTCGCGCGGCGGTGGCGGGTCGGGAATCCAGATGTTGAGCTGGAACGAGCGGTTGCTCGCCGCCCGGAACTCGGCCACCCAAGCGGCAATCCCGGCAGGTTCGGTCAGCAGCGCCCCCATGCCGCCCATGCCGCCGGCGTCGGCGATGGCCACTGCCAACGACGCCGGGCAGGCACCGGCCATGGGCGCCCCGACAATGGGCGCATCCAGCGTGAACCGGTCGCAGAAGGCCGCCGCCCGGTCTCTCGCGGTCCGCGCCATGGTGTCCCTAAGCCTGCCAGGCATGGCGGCGGAGCGCCACCGCGATGGTGCCGCCGAACACCAGCAGGCCCGATCCCAACGCCACGAACAAGGCGTCGATCGACCCCGTGAGCCGCAGCGCCAGCCAGCCGCCGCCGATCGCGACCGTGGTCCGCGCCAGCCCGGCCATCAACGGCCAGAACAGCCGGCCCGCGCCTTGGGCCGCGAAATACAGCGCCATGCCGCCGCCGAAGCAGCCATAGGCCGGGCCGACAGCACGCAGGTAGGCGGTCCCCGTGGCCAGCATGGCGGGGTCGGCGCCGAACAGGCCGAGCCACGCCGCCGGCCAGATCGCCGCCGCCAGGCCGATCGCCTCCGTCGCCGCGAACGCCAGCGCGCCGCCGATCCAGGCGGCGCGGAC
>CAXSFF010000057.1:0-9204 GCA_964236035.1 uncultured Acetobacteraceae bacterium | reverse complement strand
TCATAGGCTATCGATGCCAAGGACCCGCCGTCCCGGCTTGGGATGAACACGCGGCGGACACCGTTCCAATAGTCCTCCGTGACGCTGCCCCCTAACTCCGACCGCTTTGCCTGACAGTACACCGTCGTCGACCACCCCCTTGAGCTGACATACAGGGCAAGCTGTTGGGCGAACGTCTCGAAGCCGCCATGTCGCGCAGGTATCCCGCGCGTGCCAAGCACAAGCAGGGTCTTGCTGCGGACCGGCTTGCTGCCGCGGGCTTGCCGGGCTTCCACCAAGCTGGACGCCGCCGACGCACCTTCGCTCGTAAAGGAGCTGCGGTCCTGGGCCTGGGGGCTCGCACCAGGAACCTTCAAAAAAATAGACATCTATCAAGCCTTTCGGTTAATAAACCTTACTTATAGAAGAAGTCACTATTTTGGACGAAATACGTTAATGAACCGATAATGTCACAACCGGAAAGTGTGCTATACGGCAGATTTTTAGAGGTTAATCACGATTGAGTGATAGTTGTGATAGGAAATGCAACTGATCGCCGGATGATGAATCGTCCGCAACATCCTCTTGCCCGCTCCGGCCCCCCGACCGGCACGGCGCCGCGCTCATCCGAAGGATGATCCGGTGGCTGATGTGGGGGCGTGGCTTGCAAGCATGACGGCGGCGTTCCCGACCGCCTGGATCAGATCCGGATGGCGGACTTGGCCTGCATCGTGGGTTCCTGGCCGCGTCAGGCCATCAGCTGCGCGACCAGCCGGTCCATGGGTGCTTGCATTGGCGTTGCGGCGTTGAAGGCGGCAGTCAGGGACCGGACGCCGCCCGGCTAGACAGATGGCTCCTGACTCATGATCCAGCCAAGGCGTCCAGCATCGCCTGGGTGATCAGGCACACCCCACGCCCCGTCCGCCGGAACCGCGAGGCGTCGAGCGCCGGGTCCTCGCCGACCACCATGCCTTCCGGGATGCGCACGCCACGGTCCACCACCACGTTGCTTAGCCGCGCCGAGCGGGCGACGTCCACGTCCGGCAGCAGCACCCCGTTGCAGACCTGGGCGTACGAGTGCACCCGCACCCGGGTCGACAGCAGCGAGCCGGCGATGCGGCTGCCCGAGATGATGCAGCCGCCGGCGATCATCGAGTCGACCGCCATGCCGCGGCGGCCGTCGTCGTTGTGGACGAACTTGGCCGGCGGGGTGATCTCGCCATAGGTCCAGATCGGCCACGCCGCGTCGTACAGGTCGAGCGCCGGCAGCGGCGCGGTCAGGTCGATGTTGGCGGCCCAATAGGCGTCGACGGTGCCGACGTCACGCCAATACGCCTCCGACTCGCTGGTCGAGCGCACGCAGGAATGGGCGTAGCGGTGCGCCACGGCGCGGCCGTGCCGCACGATGTAGGGGATGATGTC
This sequence comes from uncultured Acetobacteraceae bacterium, assembly GCA_964236035.1. Classification (GTDB taxonomy): domain Bacteria; phylum Pseudomonadota; class Alphaproteobacteria; order Acetobacterales; family Acetobacteraceae; genus CAXSFF01. Next base: position 7,803 of record CAXSFF010000057.1, on the reverse strand, counting down.
GCGGCCGAAATCATGCGCCGAGTGCGGGTCGGCGGCGTCGCGCTTCAACTGCTCGAACAGGAACCCGCTGTCGAACACGTAGATGCCCATGCTGGCCAGCGCCTCGTCGGGGCGGCCGGGGATGCCGGGCGGGTCGGCGGGCTTCTCCAGGAAGTCGACCACCCCGTCGTCGGCGTCGACGTGCATGACGCCGAACGCGCGGGCGTCCAGCCGCGGCACCTCGATGCAGGCGATGGTCACGTCGGCGCCGCGCTGCACGTGCTGCTGGAGCATCGGCTCGTAGTCCATCTTGTAGACGTGGTCGCCGGCCAGCAGGACGATGTACTGCGGGGCGTAGCTCTCGATGATGTCGATGTTCTGGAACACGGCGTCGGCGGTGCCGGAGTACCAACCCGTCTCGCTGACGCGCTGGCTGGCCGGCAGGATGTCGAAGCTCTCGTTGCGCTCCGGCCGGAAGAAGTTCCAGCCGCGTTGCAGGTGGCGGATCAGCGAGTGCGCCTTGTACTGAGTCGCCACGCCGATGCGGCGGATGCCGGAGTTGAGCGCGTTGGACAGGGCGAAGTCGATGATGCGCGACTTGCCGCCGAAGTACACCGCCGGCTTGGCGCGGGTGTCGGTCAGCTCGTTCAGCCGCGAGCCGCGCCCGCCCGCCAGCACGTAGGCCATGGCGTGGCGGGACAGCGGCGCGTTGCTGGTTGGAATGGCGGGCATCGGCGATCCTCCCGTGATTGGCCGCAAAAGGCAACGATGCTGGTTGCTGGCTACTCCGGCAGCGGCTTGCCTTTGGTTTCCGGCAGGAACCACGGGACCACCAGGCCCAGCACGTAGATGCTGCCGAGGATCACGGCGGTGCGCGGGATGCCGCCGAAGAACTGGATCATGGCGCCGGCGAGCACGGGGAACAGGCAGGCGATCAGCCGTGTCGCGTTGAAGATGAAGCTGGCCGCCGTGGAGCGCACGCTCGAGGTGAACAGCTCCGCCGGGAACACCGCCATCCAGGAGTAGGCGCAGCCCAGGGTGAAGAAGCCGTTGACGAACGCCCCCGCCAGCAGCGCCTCGGGCGAGTGCAGCCACAGGTAGGTCACGGGCACCATCAGCAGCGACCCGGCGTAGGCGAACACCAGGTAGATGCGCCGCCCCCACGCCTGCATCGCGAAGCCGGACAGCAGGTACGCCACCACGGCCCCCATCGTGTAGATCAATGACGCCCAGTTGCCCCACGCCGCCGGGTTGGCGTAGCCGGCGGCCGCCGCCATCCCCGTGGCGTAGCGGTCGAGCAGGTTGGCCACCGCCCACCAGCCTACCGTGGTCGCCAGCGACAGCAGGAACATCAGCAGCACCCGGCGGCGGCTTTCCGGCTCGCGGAAGATCTCGGTCAGCGTGAACGGCCGCTTGCCGCCATGCACGTCGGCGTCCTCGGTGGCGTTCCAGCGCTGCTCGCGCACGGCGGTGAGCCACTTCTCGCTCTCGCCGACGTTGCGCCGGATGTACAGCACGAACACCGCCGGCAGCGCGCCGACCACGAACATCAGCCGCCAGGTCTCGCCGCCCAGCGGGTGGGTGGCGTTCAGCACCAGCCAGACCAGCGCCGCCAGGAAGGTGCCCCAGCCGAAGCCGGATTGCAGGAAGCCGCAGCCGATCGGCCGAGCGCGCTCAGGCCAGGTCTCGGCGACCAGGGCGACGCCTGTGCTCCACTCGCTGCCCATGGCGACGCCGGTCAGGAAACGCAGCGCGAGCATGGACCAGAACCCCGTCGCCAGCGCGGTGAACCCCGTGAACACGGCGTACAGGAACACCGACCACAGCATCATCCGCTTGCGCCCGACGTAATCGGCCATGACGCCGCCGACCAGGCCGCCGAGACCCCAGCCGAACAGGGTGCCGCCGATGGCGATGCCGCCCCAGATCGGCCCGGCGGCGACCTGCTCCGGCGTCAGCAGCGAGCGCAGCATGGTCGGCAGCACCAGGAACAAGGCGAACGATTCGAAGCCGTCGAAGATCCAGCCCATGAAGCTGGCCGCCAGGATGCGCCAGTGCATCGGCCGCAGCCCGGCGTACCAGGGCGTGCCGGCGGCGACCGGCGTTGCTGCGGAAATGTCGCTCATGAGTCCCTCCGGATGCGGCTTCGGGGCAGGCCGCGTTTGTTGGACCGCGAACCTGTCGCGAAACACGGAATTGGGCAACCGGCAATCGGGCGAACCTTGACCGGACACCGCCGGCGACCACACTCTAAGGTCATCTATGCAATAGGAGATGCGCCATGCCCCAGGTCAATCTGACGGTGAACGGCAAGCAGCACAGCGTCGAAGTCGAGGGCCGCACCCTCCTGGTCGAGCTGCTGCGCGAGAAGATCGGCCTCACCGGCACCCATGTCGGCTGCGACACCAGCCAGTGCGGCGCCTGCGTGGTCCACGTCGACGGCGAATCGATCAAGTCCTGCACCATGCTCGCGCTGCAGGCCGCCAACACCAACGTGCTGACGATCGAGGGCCTCGCCGCCGCCGACGGCACGCTGCACCCGATGCAGGAGATGTTCCGCGAGCACCACGCGCTGCAATGCGGCTTCTGCACGCCGGGCATGGTGATGTCCGCCATCGACCTGGTGCAGATGCACCCGCAAGGCATGACGGAAGACGAGATCCGCCACGGGCTGGAGGGCAACCTGTGCCGCTGCACGGGCTACCACAACATCGTCAAGGCGATCGACGCGGCGCAGAAGATCATGCACCCGATGGCGCTGGCGGCGGAGTGAGGTTGTTGCGATAAATCACGTCGTCATCGCGAGGAGCGCTTGCGACGAAGCAACCCAGGGCGACCCGGCCGGTATGCGTCGCGCAGCCCTGGGTCGCCACGGCCAAGCGGCCTCGCGACGACGAGAATGATAAGCCGGCTGGCAATGACGGGCTAAGATGAATTGATCCGGCAACCAAGCCGGGCTTTAAGGGGGTAGGCAATGGGCTTCGAAGGCATCGGCGCATCGGTTCGCCGCAAGGAGGACGCCCGCTTCCTGGCCGGGCGCGGGCGCTACACCGACGACATCAACCGTCCTGGCCAGCTCCATGCCATCATCCGCCGCTCCGACCGGCCGCACGCGCGGCTGATCGCCATCGATGCCGCGGCGGCCCGCGCGGCGCCGGGCGTGGTGGCGGTCTACACGGGCGCCGACATGCAGGCGGACGGCGTCGGCGGCATCCCCTGCGGCTGGCAGGTCCACAGCAAGGACGGCTCCGCCATGGCCGAGCCGCCGCACCCCGTGCTGGCGGTGGGCAAGGTGCGCCATGTCGGCGACCCCGTCTGCGTGGTGATCGCCGAGACCCGGCAGCAGGCGCGCGACGCCGCCGAGGCGCTTTCCATCACCTACGAGGACCTGCCCGGCATCGCCAGCGTGCGCGACGCCATCGCCCCGGGCGCGGCGCAGGTGCATGACGAGGCGCCGGGCAACCAGTGCTTCGACTGGCACATCGGCGACAAGGCGGTCGCCGACGCGGCGTTCGCCCAGGCGGCGCACGTGGTCCGGCTGGAGCTGACCAACAACCGGCTGATCCCCAACGCGATGGAGACCCGCTGCGCCGTTGGCGAGTTCGATCGCACCACCGACGAATACACCCTGCACACCACCAGCCAGAACCCGCACGTCATCCGGCTGCTGATGGGCGCGTTCGTGCTGCATCTGCCCGAGCACAAGCTGCGCGTGGTGGCGCCCGACGTCGGCGGCGGCTTCGGCAGCAAGATCTACCACTACGCCGAGGAGGCGATCGTCACCTGGGCCGCCGGCAAGCTGGGCCGCCCCGTGAAATGGACCTCCGACCGTTCGGAGGCGTTCATCAGCGACGCGCATGGTCGCGACCACGTCTCGGTCGCCGAGATGGCGGTGGCGGCGGACGGGCGCTTCCTGGCGCTGCGGGTGAAGACGCTGGCCAACATGGGTGCCTATCTCAGCACCTTCGCCCCCGCGGTGCCGACCTACCTGTCGGCGACGCTGCTGGCCGGCTGCTACTCGACGCCGGCGATCTATGGCGAGGTGCGCGCCGTGTTCACCAACACCGTCCCCGTCGACGCCTACCGCGGCGCCGGGCGGCCGGAGACGACGTACCTGCTGGAGCGCCTGGTCGACGTGATCGCCCACGACACGGGGCTGGACCGGGTCGAAATCCGCCGCAAGAACTTCATCGCCGCCAGCGCCTTCCCGTACCAGACCCCTGTGGCGCTGACCTACGACAGCGGCGACTACGTGCAGACGCTGGACGCCTGCCTGAAGGCCGCCGACTGGGCCGGGTTCGAGGCGCGGCGGCAGGAGGCGGCACGGCGTGGCAAGCTGCGCGGTATCGGCATGTCCACCTACGTCGAGGCCTGCGGCATCGCGCCGTCCAAGCTGGTCGGGCAACTGGGCGCGCGTGCTGGGCTGTATGAATGCGCCGAGGTGCGGGTGCACCCGACCGGCAGCGTCACCGTGTTCACGGGCACCCACAGCCATGGCCAGGGCCACGAGACGACGTTCGCGCAACTGGTCACGGAGCAGCTCGGCGTGCCGGCGGCGATGATCGACATCGTGCACGGCGACACGGCGAAAATCCCGTTCGGCATGGGCACCTACGGCAGCCGCAGCCTGGCGGTCGGCGGCGCCGCCATGGTGAAGGCGATGGACAAGGTGATCGCCAAGGGCCGCAAGATCGCCGCCCACCTGATGGAGGCGTCCGTCGAGGACATCGAGTTCAAGGACGGCGCCTTCACCGTCGCCGGCACCGACAAGTCGAAGACGCTGACCGACGTGTCGATGGCCGCCTACGTGCCGCACGACTACCCGATCGAGACGCTGGAGCCGGGTCTCGACGAGACGGCGTTCTACGACCCGATGAACTTCACCTTCCCCGGCGGCTGCCACATCTGCGAGGTCGAGATCGACCCCGAGGTCGGCAGCACGGCGGTGGTGAACTTCGTCGCCATCGACGACGTGGGCCGGGTGATCAACCCGATGATCGTCGAGGGCCAGATCCAGGGCGGCGTGATGCAGGGCATCGGCCAGGCGCTGCTGGAGAACGCCGTGTACGACGAGCAGGGGCAGTTGGTGACCGGGTCGTTCATGGACTATACCATGCCGCGCGCGCATGATTTCCCGCGGATGACGGTCGGCACCGAGGTGACGCTGTGCACCCACAACCCGCTCGGGGTGAAGGGTTGCGGCGAGGTCGGCGCGATCGGCAGCCCGCCGGCGGTGATCAACGCCGTGGTGGACGCGCTGCGGGACCATGGCGTGCGCCACCTGGACATGCCGGCCAGTCCGGAGAAGATTTGGACCATCATCCAGGCCAGCCAGCTACGCATGGCGGCCGAGTAAGGACCCGACGATGTACGATTTCGCGTTCCACCAGCCCAGCAGCATCGCCGACGCCGTGAAGTCGCTCGGCGAGGATTTCGAGGCCAAGGCGCTCGCCGGCGGCCAGACCTTCATCCCCGTGCTGAAGGCGCGGCTGAACAAGCCGACTCAGATCATCGACCTGCACAGCCTGGGCCTGGTCGGCATCACCTCGGCGCCGGACAAGATCACCATCGGCGCGATGACCACGCACGGCGAGATCATGGCTCACGAGGACATCAAGGCGCGCATCCCGGGGCTGGCCAAGATGGCGGGCTGGATCGGCGATACCCAGGTACGTCACCGCGGCACCATGGGCGGCTCGCTGGCCAACAACGACCCGTCCTCCTGCTACCCGGCGGCGGCGCTGGCGATCGGCGCCACCATCGTCACCGATCGCCGTCGCATCTCGATCGACGACTACTTCCAGGGCATGTTCACCACGGCGCTGGAGCAGGACGAGCTGATCACGGCGATCGAGTTCCCGATCCCGGAGAAGTCCAACTACGAGAAGTTCCGCAACCCGGCGTCGCGCTACGCCATGGTCGGCGTGTTCGTGGCGCGCGGGCCGGCCGGCGTGCGGGTGGCGATCACGGGCGCGGCGCAGGACGGCGTGTTCCGCCACGCCGCGATGGAGCAGGCGCTGGCCAACGGCTGGTCGGCCGACGCCGTGGCCGCCGTGGTGACGCCGCCGACCGGCCTCAACAGCGACATCCACGCCAGCGCCGAGTACCGCGCGCACCTGATCGGCATCATGACGAAGCGGGCGGTCGCCGGCTGCTGAACCAGCAAGGGAGCGAGTGCGATGAACATCCAGACCGATCTCAGCCTGCGCGGTACGATCTCGGCGGAGGAGTGGAAAATCCGCTGCGACCTGGCCGCGCTGTATCGCCTGGTGGCCCACCATCGCATGAGCGACTGGATCTACACCCACATCAGCGCGCGGGTACCAGGGCCTGAGCACCACTTCCTGATCAACCACTACGGCGTGCTGTTCGAGGAGATGACGGCCTCCGACCTGGTCAAGATCGACCTCGACGGCAACATCATCGATGACGGGCATGCTGCCGGCACGTCGCCGCGGGAAGTCAACGCCGCCGGGTTCTGCATCCATTCCGCGATCCACATGGCGCGCGCGGACCTGACGCACGTCATCCACACCCACACCATGGCCGGCGTCGCCGTCAGCGCCCAGGCGCGCGGGTTGCTGCCGATCAGCCAGCACGCGCTGAAGTTCTACGGCCACCTGGCATACCACGGCTACGAGGGCATCGCGCTCGACCTAGACGAGCGCGACCGCCTGGTGCGCGACCTGGGCCAGCACAAGGCGATGATCCTGCGCAATCACGGCCTGCTGGTCGGCGGACGGTCAGTGGCCGAGGCGTGGCACGAGATCTACTACCTGGAGCGCGCCTGCCAGATCCAGGTCGCCGCCGGCGACACCGAACTCGTCCTGCCGCCGGAGGAGGTCCGCCTGCACACCGCGCGGCAGTTCAACGAGGGCGACCGCCGCGCGCATCTCGACATGGCCTGGGCCTCGGCGCTGCGCATGATCGAGGACGGCAAGACGGACTACCGGCGCTGAGCTCGACGGCCATGGCGCTGCGTCCGCGGGACTGGCTGGTCGCGGCCCTGGTATCGGTCGCGTGCCTGCTGTTCGGCTTGTCGACGCTGCGGCCGACCAGCCTGCGCGACTACGACCAACCCCTGTACCTCGGCATCGCCAGCGACCTGTTGGAAACCGGCACCTACACCAACGGCCGCTTCGGCGACGCGCAGCATCCCGGCGCCTACACCGCGCCGCTCTACCCGGCGGTCATCGCCGGGCTGGCTCGGCTCGACCCGGTCCTGGCTCGCGCCGCCGACTGCGTGCGCCACGTGCCGCAGGACGAGATCGCCGATTGTCCCGACAAGCTCGGCATCCTGCTGCCGGTGCAATTCGGCCTCGCCATCATCACCTTGCTGTTGGTCTGGCGCTCGACCTTGGCCATTTGCAGCTGCCGCGCCGCTGCCTGGTGCGCGTTGCTCGGGGCTGCACTTGGCACCACGGAATACGCCGTCTACGTCCGCACCGCGATGACGGAGGCGCTCAGCCTGCCGCTTGCCGCCTTGGCGGGCCTGTTGCTGGTGCTGTTGGTGCAACGGCCGCGGTGGGCGCCATCCTTGGGCCTTGGCGTGACGCTTGGATTGCTCACGCTCACCAGGCCGGAATACCTGTACCTGGCCGGCGCCATCGGCCTGGCCGGATGCGGCGCCTTGGCGCTGCGGCGCCGGGTCGGCGGCATGCTGGTGGCGGCGGCGCTGGTGTGCGCACTGGTGCTGGCGCCGTGGTCGCAGCGCAACGAGCGGCTGTTCGGCACGCTGCAGCCGACCTACGGCTATGCCGGGTTCATCCTGGCGCAACGCATGGCCTACGAGGCGATGACCCCGGCGGAATGGACGGCGCAGTG
>CAXSFF010000056.1:0-9296 GCA_964236035.1 uncultured Acetobacteraceae bacterium | reverse complement strand
AGCCTCGGGGAGGTTGCGCCAGTACTTGCGCGGCATCTCCGATGTCATCGCGCCGACCTTCAGCCGGGCCGGGTTGAAGATGCTGCTGTAGTAGGCGCGCCAGTACGCCTCCAGCCGGTCGTCGTCCGGCACGTCCGCGCGTTCGGCCCCGGGCGTGAAGCGGATCTCCTCACCGTCCCAGTGCGCGCTGCGGTACGGCGTCAGGATCGACCACGTCATGGTGGCGAAGCGGCGCATGAAGAACCCGGCGTTGGCCTCGACGATGTAGTGGTCCGGCTCGAACCAGGCGACGTAGCGCAGGGCGTCGTCCTCGCGCACCTCGCGGAAGCGGACGAAGGCATGCATCTTGTGGGTGTCGCGGCGCACCGCCTGCGCCAGCCGCTGCGCCCGCATCACATCGGGATCGGTGACTTGCTCCAGTAGGTGGCGGTCGCCGGCGTGGGCACGGAACAGCAGGCCGTACAGCAACGCGAACCGCGCCGGCTCGCGCGCCTGGACCACCGTCTGCGCCAGTTCCACGAGGGCGCGCGGCACGTTGAAGGTGCCCGTTGGCGGCGTCGCGGGCAGCTCCGTGGCTTCGGCGAACAGGTCGTCGGGCGCCTGCACGGACCAGGCGACATCCTCGGGCGGCACCTCTGCCAGCGCCAGCCGCCGGGCCGCGTCGCGCCAGCCGCCCCAATCCACCTCATGCGCCAGCACCACGGACTGCATCAGAGCAGCAGCTCCGCCTGCGCCGGCTTCGGCGTCAGCCGCGCCCGCAGCCGCTCGCTGTCCAGCGCCGCGCCCGGCGTGTGGCCAGCCGCCACGACGAACGGGCCGATCTTCGCCAACGGCAGCCGCAGCCGCGCCAGGTCCGCCATCGTCAGCCGCCGGTGCCGCCGCGCCTTGAGGATGGCGTCCACCGACTTCACCCCCATGCCCGGGATGCGCAGCAGCCGCTCCCGCGGGTCCGTGTTCACATCGACGGGGAACTGCTCGCGGTTGGCCAGCGCCCAGGACAGCTTCGGGTCGATCGACAAGTCGAGGTTGCCCACGGCGTCCGTCTGCAGCTCGCCGTCGGTGAAGCCGTAGTAGCGCAGCAGCCAGTCCGCCTGGTACAGCCGATGCTCGCGCACCAGCGGCGCGTGCGCCGGCGGCAGCGTGGCGGAGGCGTCCGGGATCGGGCTGAACGCCGAGTAGTACACCCGGCGCAGCCCATACGAGCCATACAGGTTGGTGCTCATCGCCAGGATGGTGCGATCGGAGGTGGCGTCGGCGCCGACGATCACCTGGGTGCTCTGCCCGGCGGGGGCGAAGCGCGGGCTGCGCCGGTCCGCTGCCGACTCGTCGATGCGCAGCCGCATCCGCCCCATCGAGCGGCGGATGCCCGGCAGGTCCTTCTCCGGCGCCAGCGCGGCGAGGCTGCTCTCGGTCGGCAGCTCCACGTTGATGCTGAGGCGATCGGCGTAGCGCCCGGCCTCCAGCAACAGGGCCGGGTCGGCGTCGGGGATGGTCTTGAGGTGGATGTAGCCGCGGAAGCCGTGCTCCTCGCGCAGCGTCTTCGCCACCCGCACCACCTGCTCCATGGTGTAGTCGGGGTTGCTGATGATGCCGGAGCTGAGGAACAGCCCCTCGATGCAGTTGCGCCGGTAGAAGCCAAGCGTCAGCGTCACGACCTCCTCCACCGTGAACCGCGCCCGCTGCACGTTGGAGGAACGGCGATTGATGCAGTACAGGCAGTCGTACACGCAGGAGTTGGTCAGCAAGATCTTCAGCAGCGAGATGCAGCGGCCGTCCGGCGCGTAGGCGTGGCAGATGCCCATGCCCTCGGTGGAGCCGATGCCGTCCTTGGCGCCGGCCGAACTACGCTTCTCCGTGCCGCTCGACGCGCAGGAGGCGTCGTACTTGGCGGCGTCGGCCAGGATCTCGAGTTTGCGCAGAAGCTCCATCGCCGCCCACCTGTGTACCGTTTGTTCTAGTCACGGAAGCCTGGATTTTCAAGCTTCGAACCAGAAACGCGCCAGGCGGGCGGCGGTCGCGTCAGAAGCCCAGGATCACGTCGGCGGCCAGCGTGACGGAGCCGCGGTCGCGGAAGTCGTCGTAGGCGCGGCTGCCGGCCAGCACGCGGTCGTAGCGGATTTCCGGCCGCACCATCAGGTTCTGCACCAGGGACGGCAACCCGGTCGGCTTGTAGGTCACCCCGGCGCTGATCTCGGAATAGGTGGTGGGGCGCCCGGCCGCGTAGAAGTTGGATGGCCGCCCCAGCTCGAAGTTGACGAAGTCGAGGTTGTTGACGGGGTTGGCGACGAAGAAGTTGTTGTTGTCGCGGAACACCTCGGCGCGGCCGTTCAGCGTCAGGGTGTCCGCCAAGGTGTAGGAGACATACTGCGCCGCGCCATAGGCCTCGGCGTTGAAGCCCGTTTCCTTGACGTAGTTCAGCTCGGTCGTGACCGACAGCGCGTCGGTGGCCTTGTACGTCACGACGATGTCGTTGTAGTAGCGCATCGCCTCGTTGGCGAACGGCGTGTTCAGGGTCGAGTTCTCCGGCCCCATGTGCGACAGCGCCAGCACGGTCAGCGCCCCGTCCAGGAAGTTCAGCCCGAAGCCGATGATGCCGGCGGCCCGGCCGTTGTTGTCGCCGCTGCCCAGGCTCGTGTTGGTGCCGCTGTCGACGCCCAGGTAGAAATCCAGGATCGGGGTGACGTGCGACGTGGTCAGCACGCCGACGTGCTTGAACGGCAGGCCGAAGTTGTAGATGTAGGAATGCGAGTAGAACGGGTTGGCCTTCGGGTCGATCACCTCGAAGCCGAGCGGGGTCGGGTAGATGCCGGCCTTCAGGTCGATGCCGCCCTCGAACAGCCAGGGCGTGTGCACCGACACGTTGGCCTCGACGATGTCGACCTGGTTGCGGTCGTGGATCACGTGGTCGAAGATGCCCAGCGTGTGGATGATGCGGGCGTCCGAGCCGTACATGCCCTGCAGCTTGAAGCCGAAATCGTAGCCGGTCGCCTTCGGGTCGGTGTCCCGCTCCAGCGTCAGCAGCAGCTGGTTGAGGATCGGCCGGTTGGCCTTGTCGGTGAACAGCTGGCCGAAGTTCTGCGCGTTGTTGGGGTCCTGCGGGTTGCCGACGATGCCGCCCTCGATTTGGCCGCCGTATTTGAGGGTGCTCGCCCAATCGCTGAACGAGGTCGGCGGCGCCCAGGCCTTGGCAGGGGCGGACACGGCGGCGTCCGCCGCGTTGGCCGGCTTCTGCGTCTCGATCGACGGTGGCGTGATGCCCGGCTGCTGCGGAGCCTGCGCCCGGGCGGCAGTGGCCGCACCCAGCAGGCCGACGGCGCAGGCGGTCAGGCGAACGGCGCGTCCCGTATCAAAAACCGCTTCGAGGGACGTTCGTGAAGCCATAATGACATCTCTCTGCGTTATTAAGTCATGAGCGCCCCAGTGGCGCCCAAGCACTTGAGCCCGGCGATGCAATACGGATGCCGATTATAAAAAATCCATATAGATTCAGTCGTTGCTTGCACGTTTTCCCATCGCCTGTCGCATAAATACCCGCTTCAGCCGTGGCAGCCGCTGCACCGAGGCGATGCCCAGGTCGCGCGCCAGCCGGACCGCCGGGTTGTCGGTGCTGAACAGCCGGTCGAGCCCGTGGGTGGCGGCCAGCATCAGCAGGTTGGCCGGCCGCCGCTGCGCCTGGTAGCGACGCAGCAGCGCCGCCGACCCTGGGTCCTCGTCCTTAGCGATGGCGGCCACCACCAGCTCCGACAGCTCGATCACGTCGCGCAGGCCGAGGTTCAGCCCCTGCCCCGCGATCGGGTGGATGCCGTGCGCCGCGTCGCCGACCAGCGCCAGGCGCTCGGCGAAATAGCGGTGCGCGTGCAGGGCCGCCAGGCTGTACAGCCAGCGCCGCCCGATCACCCGGATGGCGCCGAGGTGATCGCCCAGGCGGCGCGCCACCTCCCGCTCGAACGCCGCGTCGTCCAGCGCCATGATCCGCAGCGCGGTGGCGCTGTGTTCGGTCCACACCACCGCGGAGACGTTCGGCGCGCCCTCGATCCCCGTCATCGGCAGTTGCGCGAACGGCCCCGCCGGCAGGAAGTGCTCCAGCGCCGCGCCGTGGTGCGGTCGCGCATGGGCGATCGCCGCCACGATCCCGGCCTGCCGGTACGCCAGCCGGGTCACGGGGATGCCGGCCGCCTGCCGCAGCGCCGAGTCCTTGCCGTCTGCTGCCACCACCAGGCGGCAGCGGATCTCCGGCCCGCCGGCGATCGCCACCACGGCGCCAGCCTGCGTGTGGGTGACGGTGGCCTCGGCAGGCGCGAACACGCTCAGCGCCGGCAGCTCGCGCATGTGGGCGTTCAGCGCCATCCGCAGGCTGCGCGCCTCCACCATCCAGCCGAACGGCCCGGCGTCGGCGGTGGCATGGTCGAAATGCAGGTGCAGCGGCGACGCCGGGCGCCCGACCCGCCCGTCCGAGACGCGGATGTCCAGGATCGGGCTGGGCGTGAACGGCAGCAGCGGCCACAGCCCCGCCTGCTCCAGCAACGCGCGCGACCCGGCGGCGATGGCGTAGGCGCGGCCGTCGAAGTCCGGATGCTCCATCGGCGGCAGCGGCGCGCGGTCGATGATCGCCGTGCGCACCCCGGCGCTGGCCAGCCGGCATGCCAAGGCGCCGCCGACAGGGCCGGCCCCGATCACGCAAACATCTGCTTCCATGCGAAATTAACCCCTGCCTAATTTCTGGGCACCAGCTTGTTGCCCTGCCGGCACCGTTCGCGCGGCAGGATGCCCGGATAACAGCCAATTGCGGCGGTGCGGCCGCCTTGAACCGGGCCGCCGCCTACGGCACGCTTCTTGTGTAATGGTCCGCACATCGTCGCAAGCACATGGCGTGAAGCGGCGCAACGGAAAGAGGATGGCGGGATGAAGCTGATCATGGCGATCATCAAACCCTTTAAGCTCGATGACGTGCGCGAGGCGCTGACGCCGCTCGGCGTGCAGGGCCTGACCGTGTCCGAGGTGAAGGGCTTCGGCCGGCAGAAGGGGCAGACCGAGATTTACCGCGGCGCCGAGTACCACGTGAACTTCCTGCCCAAGGTGAAGATCGAGCTGGCGGTCACCGCCGACCTCGCCGACCAGGTGATCGAGGCGATCATGAAGGCGGGGCAGACGGGCAAGATCGGCGACGGCAAGATATTCGTGCTCGACATCGAGCGCGCGGTGCGCATCCGAACCGGGGAAGTGGACGCTGAGGCGCTATGAAGGAGAACCCATCGATGAAGCGTATCCTCGCATTGGCCGTGCCGATGCTGCTGGCGGCAGGCGCCGCCTACGCCCAGACGGCGGCGCCCGCCGCCGCCGCGGCCGCCCCCGATGCCGCCGCCGCTGCCGCCGCCAAGATCGACAGCGGCGACACCGCCTGGATGCTGACCAGCACGGCGCTGGTGCTGATGATGACGATCCCGGGGCTGGCGCTGTTCTACGCCGGCATGGTGCGCAAGAAGAACCTGCTGGCGACCCTGATGCAGTCGTTCGCCGTCTGCTGCCTGGTCACCATCACCTGGATGGTGCTGGGCTACAGCCTGGCGTTCACCAACGGCACGGGGGCCACGGCGCCCTACATCGGCGACCTGTCGCGGCTGTTCCTGAACGGCATCGCCGACCACATCGTCAAGGGCAACGACGTGCCGTTCGTGCTCGGCGCCGGCAGCGGCAACGAGACGGCGTACACCATCCCCGAGACCGTCTACATGATGTACCAGATGACGTTCGCGATCATCACCCCGGCGCTGATCGCCGGCGCGTTCGCCGACCGCATGAAGTTCAGCGCCCTGTGCGTGTTCATGGTGCTGTGGTCGCTGCTGGTCTACTGCCCGATCGCCCACATGGTCTGGAGCGCCACGGGGATCATCGGCACCACCATCGGCGCGATCGACTTCGCCGGCGGCACCGTGGTGCACATCAACGCGGGCGTGGCCGGCCTGGTCTGCGCCCTCGTGCTCGGCAAGCGGGTCGGCTACGGGCAGGACAACATGCAGCCGTACAACCTGACCTACGCCGTGATCGGCGCGTCGCTGCTGTGGGTGGGCTGGTTCGGCTTCAACGCCGGGTCGGCGGTCGCGGCGGGCGGGCGCGCCGGCATGGCGATGGCCGTGACCCAGATCGCCACGGCGGCGGCGGCGCTCGGCTGGATGTTCGCGGAGTGGGTCGCCAAGGGCAAGCCGTCGGTGCTGGGGATCATCTCCGGCGCCGTGGCGGGCCTGGTCGCCATCACCCCGGCCTCCGGCTTCGTGCTGCCGGGGCCGGCCTTGATCATCGGCATCGCCGCCGGCGTGATCTGCTTCTGGTCCGCCACCAGCCTCAAGCACATGCTGGGCTACGACGACAGCCTGGACACCTGGGGCGTGCACGGCATCGGCGGCGTCGTCGGCGCCCTGCTGACCGGGGTGTTCGCCTATGGCGCGCTGTCGGCGACGGATGCCAGCCCGGAGGGCACCGTCGGCGGCATGGACCAGTTCATCAAGCAGTGCGAAGCCGTGGCGATCACGCTGATCTACAGCGGCATCATGTCGTTCATCCTGCTCAAGGTCGTCGATGTGGTGATCGGCCTGCGGGTGACGCGCGACCAGGAGATGGAGGGGCTCGACATCGTCCTGCACGGCGAGACCATCAGCTAGGCAGCCGTCGGCCAATCGGCCACGGGAAAGGGCGGAGCAGCGATGCTCCGCCCTTTTCCCATTCTGGCGCGGCCGGTTCTGCATTATGGTGGTGGCCCTCGCCGCATCCATCCGGAGCCTGGCAAAGCATGTCCGCTGCCGCACCGTCGCGCCTGCTCGCCTCGCCGGCCATCCGTGCCCTGCTGTCGCGGCGGCTGGCCGAACTCGGCGGCCTGGCGCTGGGGCTGGGCGGGGTGGCGCTGCTGGTGGCGCTGGCCTGCTACAACCCGCAGGACCCCTCGTTCGACACGGCGGCGCCCAGCGGCGTCACCAACCTGGCTGGGCCGGCGGGCGCGGTCACGGCGGACCTGCTGCTGCAGGCGTTCGGCGTCGCGGCGGCGCTGCCGGCGCTGGCCATGCTGGCTTGGGCGTGGCGCATTGCCTCGCATCGCGGCCTCGGCAGCGTCGCGGCGCGGCTGGCCAGCACGCTCGCCGCCCTCCCCGTCGTCGCCGCCGTGGCGGCAGCGCTGCCGCTGCCGGACCGCACGGCATGGCCGAGCAGTTCCGGGCTGGGCGGCGCGGTCGGCGGCCTGCTGGCGCAGTTCGCGACCGGCTGGGCGCGCAACCTGGCCGGGTCGATCGGCCATGGCGCCGTCTGGTGCGTGGGCCTGGCACTGGCCTTGCTGCTGGTGTGGGCGAGCTTCGGCCTGTCCGCCGGCGAGTGGCGGGCCGCCGGCTCCGTGGTGCGCGGCTCGGTGGCGCAGGGCCGCCGCACCCTGCACCTCATACCGCGGCTGCCGTTGCCGTCCGGGTGGCTGTCCCGCCGCAGCGCGCCCGCCGAGCCGGCCAATGCTGCTGGAGCCAGTGCTGCTGGAGCCAGTGCAGGCGACGTGCCCGCACGTCCCGGCCGCGCGCGCGTCGAGCCGCAGGTTGGCCAGCCGCCGTCCCGGCCCGACGCCCGCCCGGCGGCCTCGCGACTCGAACTCTCGCGACTCGAGCCGATGGACCCGGAGCCGCACCCCGACCTGGTTCAGCCCGAGCCGCCCCAACCCGCGCAGGCCCGGCCGCAACCCGCGCGGCTGGATGCGCCGCGGGCCGAGCCGCCTGGCAAGGCGCTCGATGCCCCCTCGCCCGCCGTGATGCGCGCGAAGATCACCACGCCGCCGCACAAGCCGCTGCCGCGCCAGGAAAGCCTGCCGATGGCCGAGCAGCCCGGCGGCTGGCGGCTGCCGCCCGTCTCGTTGCCGACCCCCGCGCCGACCCGCGCCGGCACGGGGCCGAGCGAGGACGCGCTGCAAGCCAATGCCCGGCTGCTCGAATCCGTGCTCGACGAGTACGGCGTGCAGGGCGTCATCCGCGAGATCCGCCCCGGCCCCGTGGTCACGCTGTACGAGCTGGAACCCGCGCCCGGCATCCGCAGCGCCCGCGTCATCGGCCTGGCGGACGACGTGGCGCGCAGCCTGTCCGTCACCGCCGTGCGCATCGCCACCGTGCCCGGCCGCAACGTGATCGGCATCGAGGTGCCGAACGCCCGGCGCGAGACCGTCTACCTGTCCGAGCTGCTCGGCGCCGAGGCGTGGGACCGCAACCAGTCCAAGCTCGCGCTGGCCCTCGGCAAGGACATCGGCGGCGAGCCGATCCTGGCCGACCTCGCCCGCATGCCGCATTTGCTGGTCGCCGGCACCACGGGGTCGGGCAAGTCGGTCGGCATCAACGCGATGATCCTGAGCCTGCTGTACCGGCTCAGCCCGGACGAGTGCCGCCTGATCCTGATCGACCCCAAGATGCTGGAGCTGTCGGTGTACGACGGCATCCCGCACCTGATGGCACCCGTGGTCACGGAACCCGCGAAGGCGGTCACGGCGCTGAAATGGACGGTGCGCGAGATGGAGCGCCGCTACCGCCTGATGAGCCAGCTCGGCGTGCGCAACGTCGGCGGCTACAACGACCGCGTCGCCGAGGCGACGGCCCGGAACGAGACCGTGACCCGGCGCGTGCAGACCGGCTTCGACAGCGAGACTGGGCGGCCGACCTACGAGGAGCAGCCGCTCACGCTGAAGCCACTGCCCTACATCGTCGTGGTGATCGACGAGATGGCGGACCTGATGATGGTCGCAGGCAAGGAGGTCGAGGCCGCCGTGCAGCGCCTGGCGCAGATGGCGCGCGCCGCCGGCATCCACGTCATCATGGCGACGCAGCGCCCGTCGGTGGACGTGATCACGGGCACCATCAAGGCCAACTTCCCGACCCGCATCAGCTTCACCGTGATCAGCAAGTTCGACAGCCGCACCATCCTCGGCGAGCAAGGCTCGGAGCAGCTGCTGGGCCAGGGCGACATGCTGTACATGCAGGGTGGCGGGCGCATCGGCCGCGTGCACGGCCCGTTCGTCAGCGACAAGGAGGTCGAGGACGTGGTGGCGTTCCTGCGCGAGCAGGGCGAGCCGAGCTACCTCGAGGAAGTCACCGAGGTCCAGGACGACGACGGCCCGGCGATAGACGGCATCGCTGGCGCGTCGGACGGCGAGAAGGGGCTGTTCGACCAGGCCGTCGCCGTGGTGGCGCGCGAGGGCAAGGCCAGCACCAGCTTCATCCAGCGCCACCTGTCGATCGGCTACAACCGCGCCGCCAAGCTGATCGAGCAGATGGAGAAGGAAGGCATCG
>CAXSFF010000055.1:0-9449 GCA_964236035.1 uncultured Acetobacteraceae bacterium | reverse complement strand
ATGGCCAGCGCCCGCGTCAGGCTGCCGATCACCAGCGCCCGCAGCGTCGCCGGGTCGCGGAAGCGCAGCTCGCTTTTCGCCGGGTGCACGTTCACGTCGACCTCGCCCGGCGGCAGCTCCAGATACAGCGCCACCATGGCGTGACGCCCGTTGGCGATCACCTCGCGGTAGGCGACGCGCACCGCGGTGCGCAGCACGGGGTCGGCGACGGGACGTCCGTTCACCACCAGCGACTGCCCCGCCGCCGTCGCGCGCGAGGCTGCCGGGCCGCAGATCAGCCCCGTCAGCAGCAGGCCGTCGCGCGCGGCATCGACCGGCAGCAGCGCCCCGGCGGCGTCGCCCATCAGCGCCGCCACCCGCGCGCGCCGATCCTGCGCCGGCAGGTCGAACACGGTGCGCCCGTCGCTACAGCAGCGGAACGCGATGCCCGGAGCGGCGAAGGCGAGCCGGCGCACCGCGAGCTCGGCCTGCTCCGCTTCGACGCGCAGGCTTTTCAGGAATTTGCGCCGCGCGGGGGTGGCGAAGAACAGGTCGCTGACCACCACCTGGGTACCATGCGGCCCGGCGGCAGGCATGGCGAAGCCGGTCACGCCGCCCTCGACCGCGATGCTCCAGGCGTGCGGCGCGTGCGGCGGGCGCGAGGTGATGCGCAGGCGGGCGCAGGCGCCGATGCTGGGCAGCGCCTCGCCGCGGAAACCGAGCGAGACGATGCGCACCAGGTGGTCGTCGGCGAGCTTGGAGGTGCAGTGGCGCCGGATCGCCAGGGTGAGGCCGGCCGCGTCCATGCCGTGGCCGTCGTCGCTGACCTCGATGCGGGTGGTGCCGCCATCCTGCAGCGCCACCGTGATGCGGCTGGCGCCGGCGTCGATGGCGTTCTCGACCAGTTCCTTGACCACGGCGGCGGGGCGCTCGATCACCTCGCCGGCGGCGATGCGGTTGACCAATGCCTCCGGCAACTGCCGGATCAGCGCGGACGCGACGGCGTTGGCCTGGATGAGCGAGTCCATGCCGCTATGCTATCGCAATCGGAGGGAGCGCACGAGCACGACGTTAAGAGGTCGGGCCGCCGCTGCAGCCCGGCACCACGGCGTCGGCGCCGCGCAGGCCGTAGCCGGTCAGCCGCGCATCCGGGGCGGCGATGCCCCACACGCTCCAGAAGGTGGCGAAGTCGGGCGCGAAGTGGATCACCCGGATGCCGCTGCCGTCGCGGTCGGACCAGACGAAGCGGCCGCCGGTGTCGCCCGCGGGGCCGAGATAGGTCAGCTCGCCCTCGAACGGCGGGTCGTCCTCGATGCGGTAGCGGCCGACCAGGCTGCCGTCCCGCAGCGAGAACTCGACCTGTTCGCACTGCAGCTCGCCGACGTTGTGGTCGCGCCCGATGTATAATCCGACGACCTGGTCGGCCCAAGGCGGCGCATCGGCGGCGAGAGCTGGGACCAGGCCGGCCCAAACCAACGCCGCCAGCGCCAGGAACCGCATCGGCGGCCTAAAAGATCGAGTCGAGGAAGCTCTGCTTTGGTGGCTGGATGATGGGAGTGTTGCCAGCCTCGGGGCTTTGGCCGAGGGCGGCATTCTGCCGCAGCCGCTGCCGCTCGCGCGCCGCGTCGACGGCGGTGCCGGAGGGCGGCGTCGCGCGCCAGAACATCAGCTCGTCGGTGAAGCTGGCGCCGGGCTGGTCGAGCTGGCCCTCGGCGTCCACCTTGTTGCGGATATCGGCCGGCGCCTTCGGCCCCGTGGCGCTCAGCAGGGCCTGCATGCCCGGGCTGGTGGCGGTCGGCGGCCCGCCGAGGATGCTGTCGGGCGCCAGCGTCGCCTCGGCCTGCTGCCGCTCGGTCTGCTCCTGCGGGCGGGAGGCGCCGGGGCGCGGCGGCCGCAACGCGTAGTCCGGCGGCATCGACAGCGGGGCGCGGGTGGTGACGGTGAACTCGTCCGGCGCGTCGCGGGTCAGGCCGAAGGTGCGGGTCAGCTCTTCGCCGCTGCAGGCCGGCAGCGACAGCAGGGCCGCCAGCGCGAGCAGGCGAGGGGCGATGGAGCAGATGCGGACAGGGGCGGTCATGGCTCGGAATGTAACTCCCTTGTGGGCCGCTGCATAACTCCGAAACTCATGCGCCTGCAACAGGGTCCTCGCGCGCCGGCGGGGGCAGCCGCGCGGGGCGCAGGCCGTCCAGCACCAGCGCCGCGACCCCGCACACAATGGCGGCGTCGGCGACGTTGAACACGTACCAGCTCCAGCCGCCGACGTGGAAGTGGATGAAGTCCACCACGGCGCCGAAGCGCATGCGGTCGACGACGTTGCCGACGGCGCCCCCGGCGATGGCGCCGAGCGACACCGCCACCAGCCGGTTCTCCGCCCGCCGCAGCCAGACGCCCAGCGCCAGCACGATGGCGAACGCGACGGCTGCCAGCAGCAGCGAGCCCAGCCCGCCCTCCGCCTTCAGCAGGCCGAAGGTGACGCCCGGGTTCCACACCATGGTCAGGTTGAGCACCGGCAGCAGCGCCACCGTGCCCAGCTCCGGCAGGTGCAGCCCCTGCACGACCCACCACTTGCTGGCCTGGTCGGCAAGCAGCACCGCCAGCAGCACCGCCAGCCCCGATAGGGTGAAGCGGTCGCGCGTCACGTCATCGCCCCGAACACCGACTCAGGCGCCACCGCGTCCGCGCAGCGCAGGCATAGTTCCGGATGCTCGGCCTGCGCGCCCACCTCCGGCAGCACCCGCCAGCAACGCGCGCATTTCTCGCCGGCGGCCTTGCCCACCGCCAGCACGGGGCCGGGCCGCACGGCGCTGACGATGGCGAACTCGGCCCAGCCCGCCGGGTCGAGCAGCGCCAGGGCGGCCGGCGGCAACGCCACCGCGGCCTGCAACGAGGCGCCGATCAGCTTCTCCGCCCGCGCGGCCTCGATCGCCGCCGTGACCTCGCCGCGAGCGGCGCGGATGGCGGCCATGCGCGCGCCCAGCGCCGGGTCGAGCCAGCGCGGCGGGATCACGGGGAATGATTGCAGGTGCACGGAATCCGGCTCGCCCGCCGCGTCAGTGTCGCCGAACCGCGCGGTCCAGGCCTCCTCGGCGGTGAACGCCAGCACGGGCGCCAGCCAGGTGGTCAGGCAGCGGTGCAACTGGTCCAGCACGGTGCGGGCGGCGCGGCGGCGCAGGCTGTCCGGACGGTCGCAGTACAGCGCGTCCTTGCGCACGTCGAAGTAGAACGCGGACAGGTCGGCGGCGCAGAAGCCGTGGATCTCCGGATACACGGCGGTCCAGTCATGATCCACAAGGGCGGTCCGCATGCGCCCGTCCAGCTCGGCCAGGCGGTGCAGCACCCAGCGCTCCAGCTCCGGCATCTCGGCGTGCGGCAGCGTCTCCGCCGCGTCCCAGCCGGCCAGCGCGCCCAGCAGCCAGCGCAGCGTGTTGCGCAGGCGGCGGTACAGCTCGGCCTGCTGCTTCAGGATTTCCTTGCCGATGCGCAGGTCCTCGGTGGTGTCGGCGTTCATCACCCACAGCCGCAGGATGTCGGCGCCCAGCGTCTCCGTGACCTCCTGCGGCGCGGTGACGTTGCCGAGCGACTTGCTCATCTTGCGCCCGGCCTCGTCGAGCACGAAGCCATGCGTCATCACCGCCTTGAACGGCGCCGCGCCGCGGGTGCCGATCGCCTCCAGCAGGCTCGACTGGAACCAGCCGCGATGCTGGTCGGACCCCTCCAGGTACAGGTCTGCCGGCCACGGCAGGCCGCGGTCCGCCAGCGCGAAGCCGTGGGTGGAGCCGCTCTCGAACCAGACGTCGACGATGTCCGTCACCTGGTCGTACTGCGCCGGGTCGCGCGGGGTGCCGTCGGCGTCGCTGCCGAGGAAGCGCTCCGGCGGGGAGGCGTACCAGGCATCGGCGCCCTCGGCCGTGAACGCCTCGACGACGCGGGCGACCACCGCCGGGTCGCGCAGGGGCAGGCCGGTGGCGCGCTCGACGAAGACGGGGATCGGCACGCCCCAGGCGCGCTGGCGGCTGATGCACCAGTCCGGACGGCCTGCGACCATGCTGCGGATGCGGTTGCGGCCCTGCGGCGGCACGAACCGGGTGCGGTCGATGGCGTCCAGCGCGCGGGCGCGGATGCGCTCCGGCCCGTCCATGCGGATGAACCACTGCGGGGTGGCGCGGTAGATCAGCGGCGCCTTCGAGCGCCAGGAGTGCGGATAGGAGTGGTGCAGGGTGCCGCGCCCGAGCAGCCCGCCCGCCGCCTCCAGCGCCGCCATGACAGGCTTGGCCGCCTTGAACACGTGGCCGCCGGCGAACAGCGGCACCCAGGCGGCGTACAGCCCGTCCTCGCCGACCGTCTCCGGCACCTCGATGGCGTGGGCGCGGCACAGCGCGAAATCCTCCTCGCCGTGCGCCGGCGCCTGGTGCACCAGGCCGCTGCCCTGCTCCGTGGTGACGAAGTCGCCGAGCAGGATCGGCACGTCGTGGTCGTAACCCTGCCCACGCAACGGGTGCGCGCACAGCGTGCCAGCGAGTTCGACGCCTTGCACCAGCAGCATCACTTCATAAGTCGCGATGCCGACGGCGGCGCACACGAACTCGACCAGCGCCTGCGCCACCAGCAGGGTCTCGCCGACCCGGGCCAGGGAGCCATCCGCCACGGAGTCGACGCGGACCTGCGCGTACTCGATGTCCGCCCCGGCAGCGAGCGCGCGGTTGCCCGGGATGGTCCACGGCGTCGTGGTCCAGATCACGACGGCCGTGCCGGCGAGCGGGCCGTCCAGCATCGGGAAGCGCACCCAGATCGTGTCGCTGGTGCGGTCGTGGTACTCGATCTCCGCCTCGG
Organism: uncultured Acetobacteraceae bacterium; assembly: GCA_964236035.1. GTDB lineage: Bacteria > Pseudomonadota > Alphaproteobacteria > Acetobacterales > Acetobacteraceae > CAXSFF01. The sequence continues at coordinate 4,640 of CAXSFF010000055.1, read as the reverse complement.
CCAGCGCCGTCTTCTCGACCACGCTCCACATCACGGGGCGCAGGCCGCGGTACAGCGCGCCGTTCAGCAGGAACTTGCCGATCTCGCCGGCGATGGCGGCCTCGGCGGAGAAGTCCATGGTGGCGTAGCGCTCCGCCCAGTCGCCGGTGACGCCCAGGCGCTGGAACTCGGCCGACTGCACGTCGAGCCAGTGCTGGCTGTAGGCGCGGCACTCGGCGCGGAAGTCCAGCACGGGGACGGCGTCCTTGTCGCGCCCGGAGCCACGGTACTCCTCCTCGACCTTCCACTCGATCGGCAGGCCGTGCGTGTCCCAGCCCGGGATGTAGTCGGCGTCGAACCCGGCCATGCGGTGCGCGCGCAGGATCACGTCCTTCAGGATGCGGTTCAGCGCGTGGCCGATGTGCAGGTGGCCGTTGGAGTAGATCGGCCCGTCGTGCAGCACGAACGCCGGGCGCCCGGCGGCGAGGGCGCGGGTGCGGGCCCACAGGCCGACGCGCTCCCAGCGGGCGAGGATCTCGGGCTCCCGCCGCGGCAGGTCGCCGCGCATCGGGAAGTCGGTGGCGGGCAGGAACACGGTGGCGCGGTAGTCGGTCATCGGGACGGGGTTCCACATCGAACCCCGCAGACCTACCCCCGGACGCGGTTCAGTTCCAGGGTGACGCCGTCAGCGGCTGGCAACCACGTCCGCGCCGCCCGCCGGGCCGACGAAGCCGTAGGTCGGGTATACGGTGGCGCCGAGCTGCCCGGCCGGCTGCCACCACACCCGCACGGCGCTCCAGTCGTTGCCCGGCGACACGTCGACCACGGGCTCGTCGCGGGCGATGCGGTGGTGCACCCAGTTGGCCTGGTCGACGCGGATTTCGCGGCTGCCATCCAGCGCGGCGACCACGGAGACGTGGCCGTGCGGCAGCCGGGCGCTGCGGCGGAACACCAATACCGACCCGGCGCGCGGGCGGTCGCCGCGAGGGTAGCGGCCCGCGGCGGCGTCCCACCAGGAGGCGGCGTCGCCATACAGCGTGATGCCGCTGACCTGGCGGGCGTAGGGAGCGCATTCTAGGTCGGACGAGGTTCCCGTGCCGGCATAGCGCGCTGATCCGCAGGCGGAGACGACGGCGGCCAGCAACAGGGGGAACCAGCGCGTCATGGAGCCTCGGCATTGAACGCTGCTACGCTACCACGACGCACGAGGATGGTGGAATACCACATTGAAGTTGGATAGTGTTTCAGTTGAAATCCGGACCTAATCCGCTGCCGTTGACGGATTGTCTAAAACCGGGGCGCCGAGACTGCGGTCCATAGTGGTGGGGAGCGTCCAGTTCGCTTATGGAGCGGGCCGCTGGGAGGCAGACGCGATGCTGGTAAGCAGATTGGCCGAAGATGGACTGCTCCCCCTTCAAGCAAGGAATAGAAAACGGATACAACTGGCCAAGGTAGCGGCCGGGACATGGCGCACTTGCCTTACCATGAACCGCACGCCATTACTTTGTTGCGGCGTTGGACGCCCGTAACCATCGCGAAACGAGATAGGCCACTTACGTGATCAAGCTTCCCCGCGCATTCCTATCCCACAGCTCGGCCGACAAAGGTGTCGTTGGCGAGGTTGCACGCATTCTTGGACGCGCAGCGGTCATTTTTGATGCTTTTGAGTTCAGTGTAGGCGACGAGTTCAAGGATGCAATTTTAAAGGGGCTTTCCCGGTCTGACATCTTTGTACTATTCGCCAGCCGTAAGGCATTGGAGAGCGGCTGGGTTCAGTTTGAACTCGCGTCGGCCTCAGAAGCACTAGTGAAACAGGCATTGAGTAAGGTTATCACTTTCATTATAGATCCTGATTTACAACTGGATAGTATTCCGGCATGGATCAAGCTGACGCTTGTTGTAGAGCAATATCGCCCAGGTTTAATCGCCATCGAAATACGACGTTTAATTAATCAACGATTGTCCGATCGTTTACCAACATATTTTGTTGGGAGGCGCAATGAAATAGATCAAGCATTAGAAATTATTTCCAGCTTCACTAGCCCGAACCATCGACCTCCTTTGCTGGTATATGGGTTGAAGGGCATTGGACGACGTGCGCTTGTACAAGCAATCGCGCGCGACAATCTGTCGTACTCGACCACCTTGTTCATTGTTCTTAAGTCAGGCGACTTATTGCCCGAAACCTACGTTCGCTTGTCCGAAGCATTGTCTCCTGGAGGCATCACCGACTTTGATGCGACGTTAGCAGAGGAAGCAGGAAAGACGCAGGAAGAAATTGTTTCTGACATATTGACGCTCATGCGAACCTCGTGTGACGCAGGCACGTTACCCATCATAATCGATGACGGCGCAGTCGCTCAGCCAAATGGCGTATTCCGTCCCGAGTTCGAGTCGCTTTATTATGCAATTGCGGCCGACCGAAACGTAGATGCCGCGTTTGTACTCTCGCGCCGCATATTTGGAGGCAATGATACCAATCTGCCATCTATCCGCGTGCCGGAGCTTGATCATTCCTCGGCCCAGAATCTAATTAGAATTGCTGGACGAGACATGGGTCTGACTTTCGAACGATCTGATCTTGGATCAATTGCGACATACTCTAGAGGATACCCTCCTGCTGTAAAATTTGTGTTGGACGAAGCTCGCGTTCGCGGCGTGCCGCAGATAGTCTCAAACCAGCGCGCGTTAGTCAATTTTAGCGCTGAGCTGTTCTTACGGCAGTTGAAGGAGACTGAGTCCCTAACTCCCGACATGTCTTCAATTCTTCAGTTGCTATCTAATTTCAGCCCGCTACCGCTATCTGTAGTTGCTGCATACTGTTCTAGAACCAGTGAGGAAACCGCTCTCAGTGTTGATCAACTTCTCGATCTCGCATTTATCTTGCCGGACGGACTTCATTTTCGAATCAGTGAACCCCTGAGGGACGCAGCTTATCGGGCATTTAATGGTCTGTCAGTTGATTCTGGTAGGTTAGCTGATCTTCTAGACGACTACCTGCGTCAGGAGCCTGATGACGATGCGAGATTAAACCTAGGGCAGACGATTTTTCGCGCTAGCCTGCTTTCTGGAGGAGAGGCAAGGTCGCGCTTTGCGGTAGGTTTTGCCGCTGACCTGATCCAGGTCGCAACTCAGAGCTACCACGATCAAGACTACGACTTGGCTATTCAGTATGGGTCATCCGCTCTTGAGGCGCGACCCGATAACGTGGATGTTCGCCGGTATGTGGCGCAAGCTTTAATCCGCCGCGAGCGTTATATGGATGCTGAGCAACACATAGATGAACTAGTTAAATTAGGTGAATTAAAGGAGGTATTCTATATTCGTGGCTTTGCCAAACGTAGAAAGAGGGATTATCCTGCAGCAATTGATGCATATCAGAAGAGCTTAGCTTATGGCCGCGGTGGCGTTGCAATCCATCGGGAATTAGCGAGCAGTTATTTTGAGTTAGGAGACTTACCTAAGGCCGAGTATTACATTCGAGAAGCCGAAGGGCGCTCTTCACATAACCGGTATGTAGTCGACTTGCGCTGTACAATTGCGATCCGGCTTGGCGATTTAGAAACAGCCGAGAGAACCTTAGATGTTTTGGAACGCGTCGACCCAAGTGGTTTTGCTGACCATCGTAGATCGACATTTGAGCAGGTTCGTGGACAGACTGGACCCGCGTTAGAATACGCTCGTATCGCAAATCAAAAAATAAATCATCCTCCGTTTGAGGTAGTTGCTAACCTAATTAACTGTGAAATAGAAGCTGGAGATACTGGCAGTGTACTTTCTACGTTGTCTGGAATGCAACAGCGGTTTGGTGGCATTAATCACGATGCTCAAGTTGGCCTGCGATGTAAGTTCGAGACACGGTTTGGGACGATTGAGGCTGCGGAGGGACTCTGGCGTTCGCTTCGCAACCCGGGGACACCGGTTCACACAGGGCTTCGGCTTTCAATCCTCAATCGGAAAGCGCTAGCAGGAAGGCTATCGACTGAAGAAGAGGTAGAACGTCAGAGTCTAATTGAAAAACAATCTGAGGCTGAACTACAGCGTGGTGAGCGTATGATTGGGTCAATGCTGTCTAGGTCTGACTGATAGTATGTGACTCCCGGCACAAGACATGTCTGCGTTCCTGAAAACCGAATATGCAAGTTTCTGTTTTGGCTGACAGCGAGGCTGCCGGAACACCAGTTCTACAATATCTGTTTCCTGTCTTGTCTAATTGGGTGTGACCATCTGGGTGGAGTCGAGAGCGGACGGACAGACCCAGCCGGATTTCAAATCGAGACATTACCTGAAGTTAGCCGCGATCAATCAGGCCTGCCGCGCGGCGATCACCAACGCCTCCGCCGTCTCGGCATCCATCGCCAGCGCCCTTACCGCCACACCCTGCGCAAAGCCGGCGCGGGCCAGCCGGGCCAACTCCTTGAGCCGCAGCTTCGGGTCCGGCGTCTCCTCCGCCAGGATCGCGCGGAACGGCCCCATGCGGCGGCGGCGCGCATACGCCAGCGCCGCCGCCAGTTCCGCCTCCGGGTCGTCCGCCAGCGCCGCCGTCAGCTCGCCCGGCACGCCCTTGCCCGCCAGGTGCGCCGTGATCGCCCGGCGCGAGCGGCCGGCCCGCGCCAGGCTGCGCGCCCGCCCGGCGGCGAACGCCGCGTCGTCGATGGCGC
>CAXSFF010000054.1:0-9457 GCA_964236035.1 uncultured Acetobacteraceae bacterium | reverse complement strand
CCAAGGCACCGCCGGCGCCGCAAGCAGCAGCGACAGGTCCGGCCCGCGGCCCCTGACCTGGCCCGCGAGCGTCCCATCGGCGGCGATCTGCCCGGCCAGCGTGCCGCCGGTGTCCGCCGTCGCGCCCTCGCCGTCGAAGCTCACGTCCAGCGTGGCCGAACCGTCGCCGCCGACCTGACCGAGCCGGCCGCCGATGCGCCACGGACGGCCCAGCAGCTCCGCCCGGCCGCTTGCCGACAGCGTTCCGGTCACGGCGTCCGCCGACAGGTCGCCGTCGATGCGCGTGACCGCCAGGCCGCCGGTTTGCAGCGTGCTGTCCTCGATGCGGGCGTGCAGCCGGGTCAGCCACGCCGGCGGGGTGCGCCGGATGATGACGGGCGGCCACGGCAACCGCATCGCCGCCCGACGCAGCACCAAGTCGCTGATCTCGACCCGGCCCGCCAGCAGCGCCGGCACGTCCACTTGCAGCCGCATCTCGCCTACCGTCGCAGTGACGCCATCGCCGGCATCCGCCACCTCGACCTGGCCCGCCGTCAGCGTCGGCCTTGGCAGCAGAAGGAAACCGATGGGGCCGGCGATCGTCACGGGCCGGTCCAGCCCGGCGGACGCGCCCGCTGCCAGCCGCCCGCGAAAGCGGCTCCAGTCGACCCAGGCCGGCCCGAACCATGCGGCGGCGACGATCGCCGCGACCACCAGCCCGGCGGCGAGGCCCCGCCGCCTAGCCGAAACCGCCGCCACCCGGCGTCTTGATGGTGAACACGTCACCAGGCCGCATCTCGGCCGAGGCGCTGCCGCCCAGCACCTCGCGCGAGCCGTCGGCGCGGTCGACCCACTGCTCGCCCACTGCCCCTGCCGCCCCGCCCGCCAGCCCGAACGGCGGCACGGTGCGGCGGGAGGCAACCACCACCGCCGTCATCGGCTCCAGGAAGCGGATGCTGCGCTCGGCCCCCTCGCCGCCCGGCCAGCGCCCGGGGCCGCCGGACCCCGCGCGGATGGCGAACCGCTCCAGCCGCACGGGATAGCGCAGTTCGAGGATCTCGGGATCGGTCATGCGCGTGTTGGTCATGTGGGTGTGCACCGCCGACGCGCCGGCGAAGCCATCGCCCGCCCCCGCGCCACCGCAGATGGTCTCGTAGTACTGCCGGGTGGCGTCGCCGAACAGGAAGTTGTTCATGGTCGCCTGGCTGCACGCCAGCACGCCGAGCGCGCCGAACAGCGCGTTGGCGACCGCCTGGCTGACCTCCGTGTTGCCCGCCACCACGGCGGCGCCGGGTTCCGGCGACAGGAACGTGCCGGGCGGGATGACGATGCGCAGCGGCTTCAGGCAGCCGTCGTTGAGCGGGATGTCGGTCCCCACCAGGCAGCGGAACACGTACAGCACGGCGGCGCAGGTGACGGCGGGGGGCGCGTTGAAGTTGTCCGCCCGCTGCGGCCCCGTGCCCGTGAAGTCGATGGTGGCGGAGCGCGCCGCCGGGTCGACCGACACGGCGACCCGCAGCGGCGAGCCATCGTCCATGACGTAGTCGAACGACCCGCTCGGCAGCTCCGCCAGCACCCGGCGCACGCTCTCCTCCGCGTTGTCCATGACGTGGCCCATGTAGGCCGCCACCGCGGGCCAGCCGTAGCGGTCGACGACGCGGGCCAGCTCCTGCACGCCGCGCTCGTTGGCGGCGACCTGCGCCTTGATGTCGGCGACGTTCACGTCGGGGCTGCGCGCCGGGTACTTGGCGTCGGCCAGCACGGCGCGGAACTCGGCCTCGCGGATATGCCCCTGTTCCACCAGCAGGAAGTCGTCGATCACCACGCCCTCCTCCTCCAGGGTGCGGGAGTGCGGCGGCGTGCTGCCCGGGGTGATGCCGCCGATGTCGGCGTGGTGGCCGCGGCTGCCGACGAAGAAGCGGATCGCGGTCCCGTCGGAGTCGAACACGGGGGTGATGACGGTGATGTCCGGCAGGTGGGTGCCGCCGTTGTACGGGTTGTTCAGCGCCACCACGTCGCCGGGCCGCAGCGTCGCGCCGCGGTGCCTGAGCACCGTGCGCACGCTCTCGCCCATGGCGCCCAGGTGGACGGGGACATGCGGCGCGTTGGCGATCAGCGCGCCCTCGGCGGTGAAGATGGCGCAGGAGAAGTCCAGCCGCTCCTTGATGTTGACGCTGAGCGAGGTGTTCTGAAGCACCACGCCCGTTTGCTCGGCGACGTTCATGAACAGGTTGTTGAACAGCTCCAGCAGCACGGGGTCGGGGCGGCCGGTCGCGTCGGCAGCCTCCTGCACGCGCGGGGCAGTGCGGCGGAGCAGCATGTGGTTGGCGGGCGTCACCTCTGCGGTCCAGCCAGGTTCGACGACGGTGGTGGCGTTGGCCTCGCGGATCAGCGCCGGCCCGGGCAGGCGGTCGCCGGCGAGCAGTTCTGTGCGGTCGAACACGGGCGCGGCATGCTCGGCCCCGCCGGTCCAGATCGCCACGGTGTCGACGAGAGCTGCCACGCCGGATGCGCGCGTCGCCAGCGCCGCCTCCCGCACCGTCTCGCCGGCTGCGACCGCCTCGACCGCCACCGCCTCCACCATCAGGCGGCGGTCTGGGGTGACGAAGCCGAAGCGGCTGCGGTGCGCCGCCGTGAACGCCTCCTGCACGGCGGCGAGCGGGCCGAGCGGCACGGGGAGCGCCGCCTGGGTGCCCTCGTACCGCAGGTGCAGCAGTTGCGCGACGGTGATCGCGGCGGGGTCGGCGCCCTGTGCCGCCAACGCGGCGGCGGCCTCGCGCCCGAGCCGGTCGGCCTCGTCCTGCAGCGCCGCCATGTCGGGCGACAACAGCTGCTCCACGGCGTGTTCGCGCATCACCGCCTGGTCGGCCAGGCCCATGCCGTACGCCGACAGCACCCCGGCGAACGGGTGGATGAACACCGTCTCCATGCCGAGTTCGTCCGCCACCAGGCAGGCATGCTGGCCGCCGGCGCCGCCGAAGCATTGCAGGGCGAAGCGGCTGGCGTCGTGGCCCTTCTGCAGCGACACCTGCTTGATCGCGTTGGCCATGTTGGCGACGGCGATGCGCAGGAACCCCTCCGCCACCGCGCGCGGGTCCTGGCCCGGCACCAGCTCGGCGAACTTCGCGTGCACGGCGCCTGCATCCAGCATCTCATCGCCATGCGGGCCGAAGATCGCCGGGAAATGCGCTGGCTGGATCTTGCCCACCATCACGTTGGCGTCCGTCACCGTCAGCGGCCCGCCGCCGCGGTAGCAGGCTGGCCCCGGGTCGGCGCCGGCGCTGTCCGGGCCGACTCGGTAGCGCGCCCCATCGAAATGCAGCAGCGAGCCGCCGCCCGCCGCCACCGTGTTGATTGCCATCATCGGCGCGCGGATGCGCACGCCCGCGACCTCCGTGTCGAACGCGCGCTCGAACGCGCCGTCGTACAGCGCCACGTCCGTGCTGGTGCCGCCCATGTCGAAGCCGATGATGCGGTCGAACCCGGCGCCCGCCGCCGTGCGCGCCGCGCCCACGATGCCGCCCGCCGGCCCCGACAGGATGGCGTCCTTGCCCTGGAACGACCCGGCATCCGCCAGGCCGCCGTTGGACTGCATGAAATACAGCTTCACCCCGCCCAGCTCGCCCGCCACCTGGTCGACGTAGCGGCGCAGGATCGGCGACAGGTAGGCGTCCACCACCGTGGTGTCGCCGCGCGGCACCAGGCGCAGCAACGGGCTCACGGCATGGCTGGCGGAGACCTGCGCAAACCCGGCGGCGCGCGCCAGCTCGGCGAGGCGTTGCTCATGCGCCGGGTGCTGCCAGGCGTGCATCAGCACGATGGCGCACGCCGCGATGCCGTCGGCGCGGGCGGCGGCGAAGGCAGTTTCGGCGGCGGTCTCGTCCAGCGCCTCGATCTCGGCACCGTGCACGTCGACGCGGCCGGCGATCTCCACCACGCGTTCGTGCAGCAGCGCCGGCAGCCGCACGTTCAGGTCGAACAGCCGTGGCCGGGTCTGGTTGCCGATGCGCAGCGCGTCGGCAAAGCCGCGGTTCACCACCAGCAGGGTGCGCTCGCCGCGACGCTGCAACAGGGCGTTGGTGGCGACGGTGGTGCCCATCTTCACGGAGTCGATGACGCCGGGCGGGATCGCCTCGCCGTCGGCCAGCCCAAGCACGCCGCGGATGCCGGCCACGGCGGCGTCGCGGTAGCGCCCCGGGTTCTCGCTGAGCAGCTTGTGGGCGGTCAGCGCGCCGGCCGGGTCACGCGCGACGATGTCGGTGAAGGTGCCGCCGCGGTCGATCCAGAACTGCCAAGCCGCCATCGCGCCATCCCATCCCTATGCGGCCAGAAGACGGCACGGGGACCAGCCGTGCAAGTATCCCGTAACGCGTTTGCGACCGTCGGCGTTTTGCCCGCGTTCATTCCTGCGTGCTACCGTCACCGGCATGAGGCATCGGGCATGAGCTACTGGGGCAAGATGATCGGCGGCATGGCGGGTCTCGTCATGGGCGGCCCGTTCGGGGCCGTCATGGGCGCCGCGCTGGGCCATGCCGCGGATGAGGGCGTGCTGTCGAGATTCCGGCTGCCGAACGCGATGGGCATGAACCCGGCGCGGCTCGCCGCCATGCTGGGCGGACGGGAGCAGTTGTTCGCCATCGGCGTGGTGGTGCTGTCGGCCAAGCTTGCCAAGTGCGACGGCGCCGTGTCGCGCCCGGAGATCGACGCCTTCAAGCGGCAGTTCCGCATCCCGCCCGCCGCCGTGCGCGATGTCGGCCGCCTGTTCGACCAGGCGCGCGACAGCACCGAGGGCTTCGAGTCGTACGCCCGCCAGCTCGGCGACGCCTTCGCCGACAGCCGCGGCGTGCTGGAGGACGTGATGTCCGCCCTGTTCGCCATCGCCCGCGCCGATCGGCCGGTGAATGGGCGGGAGCTGGATTTCCTGCACCGCGTGCACGCCGGATTCGGCCTGGACGGCAGGGCGTGGGACCGCGCCCGCGGCGCCGCGCCGCGCTTCCGGCCGGAGCCGACGGACGACGCCTACACGGTGCTGGGGGTGCCGCGCTCCGCCACCGACGACGAGGTGCGCCGCGCCTGGCGCGACCTGGTGCGGGCCAACCATCCGGATGGCCTCGCCGCCCGCGGCGTGCCGGCGGAGTTCGTCGCCAGCGCCACCGACAAGGTCGCCGGCATCAACGCCGCCTGGGACCAGGTCAAGCGCGAACGCGGCCTTTGAGCGGCGTTCGTCAGGCGCCGAGCCCGAACCAGGACGACCGGCCGCCGGGCACGCCGATCGACATGCTGGTGCTGCACTACACGGGCATGCGCTCCGCCGCCGAGGCGATCGACCGCCTGCGCGACCCGGCGGCGCGCGTCTCCTCGCACTACGTGGTGGAGGAGGACGGCCTGGTCTGGCAACTGGTGCCCGAGGGCCGCCGCGCCTTCCACGCCGGCATCTCGCACTGGCGCGGCCACGCGGCGCTGAACGACCGCTCGATCGGCATCGAGATCGTCAATCCCGGGCATGACTGGGGCTACCGGCCGTTCCCGATGCTGCAGATGGCGGCGCTGTGCGAGCTGTGCCTGGGCGTGCTGACGGCGCACCCGATCCCCGCCCGCAACGTGGTCGCGCACAGCGACGTGGCGCCCGACCGCAAGCAGGACCCGGGCGAGCTGTTCGACTGGCGCGGCTTGGCCGAGAACGGCGTCGGGCTGTGGCCGGCGGCGGCTGCGGATGCCGTTGCGGAGGGCGGCGTCGCCGAGGCGTTGGCGGCGATCGGCTACCGTGCCGACCTGCCGTTGCCCGTCCTGGTGACGGCGTTCCAGCGTCACTGGCGGCCCGGTTCAGTCACGGGTGAGGCTGACGCCGGCACTCGGAGCCAGCTTGCCGCATTGGTCAGCCTCGTGTTTTCCTGACTGTTGTCGGACACCCTACGAAGCTGTGAGCTTAAACATCCACCATTACAAAAACGATGCGCTTACGATTTGACTTGGCCGCCGCATGCCTCTAGCGTTTCATAGCAGCCTGGAGCAGGGATGATGTCTCGTAGCCTCACGCTGGCTTTTACCATGATGGCGGCGCCAATAGTAGCCCGCGCCGCAGCCAGCTCCATTGATGGCGTCTATAGTGGCCCGGCAATGGGCGTAGGCGGCGGCGCCTGCGTCAACTTCAAGATGTACCTTCGCGTGAAGGACGGCGAAGCCTCCGTTAAGCATTCCGAATCGGTCACTTTCGAGGGGACTGTAAAGCCGGATGGAACGATCGACATCCCGCTACGCAACCGGACCTTCAGCGGTCAAATTGCCAACGGCGTTTTCAAGGGCCAAGTGGATGAGGCTTGCCGCTATATCTTGGAACTGTCGAAAACCTCCTGACCAGCTAGCGCGCCGGCGCCACCCATAAAGTCTGTGCAGGTTGACGCCGCCACCGTCCGCGCCCACACCGCGGGCGTCAGGCGGCTGGACGGTCGCTGCCGCATGCCGCGAGGCGGGCGGTGGAGGAAAGTCCGGGCTCCACGGGAATACGGTGCCGGCTAACGGCCGGCGGGGGCGACCCTAGGGAAAGTGCCACAGAAAACAAACCACCCGCGCTGCCTCGGCCGTGCGGGAACGGGTGAAACGGGGCGGTAAGAGCGCACCGCGCCCCTGGCGACAGGGGCGGCAGGGTAAACCCCACCGGGAGCAAGACCGAATAGGGGCGGCCGGCGAGACCGGAAACGGTGGACGCAGGGGCATTCCCGCCCCGTCGCCCGGGTTGGTCGCGCGAGGCCCGCCGCAAGGCAGGTCGCAGAGGAATGGCCGTCCATCGCCATCGAGTCGCAAGGCTCGGCAACGAGGACAGAACCCGGCTTACAGGCCGCCTGACACCCTCAAGAACAAACAGGGACTTTGTGGTGACTTTCAAGTCATTAGCAGACGTTGCTGTGGCTTCCTGGTAACGTCCCCGACGCAAACGGATGATTGGCGGTCCGAAACCAAGTAGCTCTTTGGGAACCCTTTGACGCCCATATTACCCCATGATATCCCATCTCATCCCATGGATCGGGGCATCCGAGAGGGCCGTCGCCAGCATGGTAAAGGTCACCAGGATCGAGCAACGCAAGGGGTCTGCCAGGCAAAATGAGCCAGTTCTGGGGCACGCACCTCAACCGTCTGGACGCAAAGGGCCGCATCTCCGTACCCTCCGCCTTCCGCACGGCCCTGCGTGCCCGCACCGCCGACGGCGAGCCGACCGCCATGGTGGTGCGCCAATCCCATAAGCACCCCTGCATCGAAGGCTGGCCGGTCGACTCGTTCGAGGCGCTTGGGACCACGCTCGATCAGATGGACACCTTCAGCGAGGATCAGGAGGATCTCGCCACCTCCCTCTATTCCGACGCCGTCCGCATGGAGACCGACAAGGAAGGGCGCATCTCGCTGCCGGGGGAGATGATCGCCTACGCCGACCTGAAGGACATGGCGGCGTTCATGGGCATGGGCCGTATCTTCCAGATCTGGGAGCCGGCCGCCGGCGCCCACCGCAAGAAGATGGCAGCGGAAAGCGCCCGCCATCGCACCCTCACCCTGCCTGGGACCAGGGTGCCATGAGCCATGTCCCCGTCATGCTGGCCGAGATGCTCGCGGCGCTGGCCCCACGTGCGGACGCGACGTATCTCGACGCCACTTTCGGCGGCGGCGGCTATGCGGCGGCAATCCTGGATGCGGCGCCCTGCACGCTGTGGGCGATCGACCGCGACCCCGACGCCATCGCCCGCGGCGCCAGCATCGCCGCCGCGCACTCCGGGCGGCTGCACCTGATCCATGGCGGCTTCGGCGACATGCTGGCGCTGCTGGCGGCGCGCGGCGTGCGGCGGCTGGACGGCGTCGTGATGGACCTCGGCGTCTCCTCGTTCCAGATCGACGACCCGGCGCGCGGCTTCAGCTTCCGCATGGACGGCCCGCTCGACATGCGCATGGACCACGCCGGCGCCACCGCCGCCGACCTGGTGGCGACGCTGCCGGAGGGCGAGCTGGCCGACACGCTGTACCAGCTCGGCGAGGAACGGCTGTCGCGCCGCATCGCCCGCGCCATCGTCGCCGCCCGCGCGCAGGCGCCGATCACCACCACGGGCGGGCTGGCGGCGATCATCCGCCGAGTGACGCCGAAGGATGGCTCCGGCATCGACCCGGCGACGCGCAGCTTCCAGGCGCTGCGCATCCGCGTCAACGACGAGCTGGGCCAGATCGAGCGCGCGCTGACCCAGGCGGCGGCGCTGCTGTCGCCGGGCGGGCGCCTGGTGGTGGTGTCGTTCCACTCGCTGGAGGACCGCATCGTCAAGCGCTTCATGGTCGACGCCGCCGGCCGCGCGCCAGCGCCGTCGCGCCACGATCCGCGCGGGCTGGCCGGCCGGCCCGCGGCACGGTTCCGTCTGCTGAGTGCCCGCGCCGGGCGGCCGGGCGACGCCGAGACCCATCGCAACCCACGCGCCCGCAGCGCCCGCCTGCGCGCCATCGAACGACTGAGGGAGACTGTGGCATGATGAAGCCCTTCACCTGCGTCTGCCTGCTCGCCGCGGCCGGGTCGCTGCTGTACCTGTATCAGGAGAAGCACTCGGCCCAGCTGATGGACCGCGAGATCGGCGGCCTGATCAAGCAGGCCGACCAGGTCCGCGAGCGCACGCGGCTGATGCAGGCGGAATACCAGATGCTGAACGACCCGGAGCGGCTGGCGCAGCTCGCGACCCAGCACCTGTCGCTGCAGCAGCTGACGCCGACCCAGTATGCCAAGCTGAGCGATCTCGGCGCCCGGCTGCCCGGGCCGGTGGCGCCCGCGCCGGAGCCGACCGCGATGGACGAAGACCCGGTGGCCGCGCCGGCACCGCCGCCGGTTCCCGCCGTGCAGGCCGTGGTGATCCCTGCCCCGGCAAGGCCGGCCGTCGCCGCCGCGCCGCCGGCCCCGGTTCCGCCACGAGCCACGGTCGTCGCCGCGCCCGCCATCAAGACGCAAGTGGCCGCCATCACGCCGCCAACGCCGCCGGTGCATCGCGTGGCGAAGCCGCATGACGAGCCGACTGCCGCGGTGAAGGTCGCAAGCCAGCCGCCAAGCTACCTGCATGAACCCAGCGCCGTTTACGCGCCCGTCCTGCCCGCCCTCGCTTCGCAGGCGCCGCCTCCTGCGCCACGCGCGCCGACCATGCAGCGTGCCAGTGCCGGAATGTCGGATGCGCCACCGCCGCCGTATGTCGGATCGGCACTCGGCATGGCGCACACGGGGCTGGCGGCGCCGGTGCCGATATCCAATGGCGGCTCCCCTTACAACCCCGGTTCTGCCTATGGCCCTGGAACTGCCTACGGACCCGGAGCTCCCTATGGCCCCGGATCTCCGTACGGGCCTGGGTCTCCTTACGGCCTTGGACCTTCATATGGCCCTGGGTCTCCCTACGGCCGATGAACGAGCCGCCTCCCTACGACGATCCGCCGCTCGCCCGCCAGCGCGGCGCCCCTCGTGCCGGCGCAACGC
>CAXSFF010000053.1:0-9545 GCA_964236035.1 uncultured Acetobacteraceae bacterium | reverse complement strand
GGCGCACGCGTGCGGCGTCCAGCATCGGCGAGGTGAACGGCGCGAAGGCGCCGCGCTCGATGAACGTGGTCGGCTTGAACTTCTGGCTGATCGGGGCTTGCGGCACGCGAGCAACCTGCACCCGCCAAGTGACCAACTCGTTAGCAAAACCATTGTTCTAGCATTAATTTCATGCCATGAGCATCACCGTGCTGCCTGGCCCGGCTTACCGAAGGTGGCATGGCCGGTCGCCACGATGATGTCGCGCTCCACCACACGGGCGCGGAAGGCCCCGCCGCGCCAGATTTCCGTCCGGATCGTCTCGCCAGGGAAGACGGGGGCGGTGAACCGCAGGTCGAGCTGCCGGAACGCCGCGGCATCATAGCCGCGCAGGGTCCGCAACAAGGCATGACCGACCACGCCCAGGGTGCATAGGCCATGCAGGATGGGACGGGGGAAGCCTGCCTGCGCCGCCACCGCCGGGTCGGCATGCAGCGGGTTGTCGTCGCCATTCAGGCGGTACAGCAGCGCCTGTTCCGGCCGGGTCGGCAAGTCCACGATCTGGTCGGGCGGCTCGACCGGCGCCGGGCGGGACTGGCGGACCGGGCCGGCGGCGCCGCCGAAGCCGCCGTCACCGCGCAGGAAGATCGTGCTGGTGGCGGTCGCCAACAGGGCACCACCGCGTGCGTCGACCAACTGCTTCTCGGTATAGAGCAACGCCCCCCGGCCGGCGCCCTTGTCCACCAGCCCCGTGACGCGGGTGCGCCCGATGACCTCGCCCTCGGTCGGCAGGGGATGATGGATGACGAAGCCCTGCTCGCCATGCACCAGCCGGACCGCATCGATGCCGGTGCGCGGGTCGGCCAGCCAGAAGCCGGGGTTGCCGAGCACGACGGCCATCGAGGGCAACGCCTGCAACGCGCGATGGTGGTCGACGAAATCAAGCTGGCAGGTGTCCAGCGGGTCCTGCCCCAGCCCAACCGACAGCGCGTAGAAGATGGTGTCCCGCTGCGTCAGCCGTTGCCGCACCTCCGGGATGGGGAACGCCAGCAGGCGGTCAGGGTCGATCGTCATCGGCTGTGCGCTCCCGGGGGCCTGTTGCCACGCCGCGTTGCAGGCTTCGGAACAGCCGACGCCTGAAACAGGCGTCGATCCCACCAGATCGGTTGGTGCAGGCTGGGTTCGACCTGGCGTATCTCGGGGTGGAGGCCATTGATCAGGATGTTGCGCTCCATGCGCGCCACAACGCTCGGCACGATCAACAACAGCGAGCGGCTTGAGTGCTGCCAAGCCTCACCATGCGCTTTGGCCACGAGGCAGTCCTCGGCATCCCAGCCTGGATGGTGGGCAGTCGAGAACACCTCGTATGATACGCCAGGCGGGATGGCGATCTCGATCCAATGCTGGTTCGGCGGCATGCGCCCGTTGCCGTGCACAAGTTTCTCGAGCATCGCCGTACTGTAATGCTCGCCGGTGTAGATCATCGGGCTGGCGGCGCTGTTCCAGCGTCCCGGATACAGTTTCGACCCCGTTGCATCGAAGATCGGGTAGGCGCCCGCTGGATCGGCGATGCGGTAGGCGGTCAGGATGCGGTCGAGCCTTTGCGCGCTCAAACGGCGCTGCCATATTTCAGGCGACCCAGGATGCCTTCGACGACGGGCCGTCCGAACTCGTTCTCCAGCACCACGTCGACGGGGCGGCGCCCGTTCAGGAGCGGATGCGCGTCGAACATGAACCGGCGAGCTGCCTCTTCGCCGCCCCAGGTGTCGAGCGCCATCACCCAGACGCTGGCAAGCCGGGCCAGGCGGGTGCCCTCGTCCGCAGAAAGCCGGCCGTCGAGACGACCCTTGGCCGCTGCCAAGGCTGCGCGGCGCCGCGCAAGGGTCGCGCGCGCGACGATCCGGAAGGCGAACTTGCTGTCGGACGGTGCAACGGAGTGCGCGACCCGATCCAGCGACGCAAGCGGCAAGCCCTGCTCGACGGCGGACATCAGCAGGAGCGGACCGGAGGCCTTTATGCCAAGCACGGCGGAAATCGGATCTGCGACGGCCATGGCAACGACCTTCCTGTCTCGGATGAGGTACGAATTATGCTCGTATGAGATCGGTTTCAAGGATAGCCACGGCGATGCGTCCAGCGCCGGCGCCGCGCCATATGCAAGGATGTTCAAGGCTGACACGCGGCCGAGCAGCCCGACCCTCCGCTTTTTGCTGTGAACCCATGGAGGGACAGCTGCGACATGCGCTGCGATCACCCCCAGGCTACGTCGAGCGGCAGCAGCCGCGCGTCGCATTTCGTCGCGTGGCCCTGGATCGCCACGCCGCCAAGCAGCGGCTCGCGATGACGGACATCTGCGATGCCGCTGGCATCATCGTACCACCGAACCGGGAAGCGTCCGGAACGCAGGAAGGCGATGGCATGCCGTATCACCTCGGCGTTGCGCATCATCAAAGCATGCGTCGCATGAAGGGTGACGTGATCGGCCATCCCGCTTACCTTGGTCCGAACAACCGCAACCCTGCCATCGTTCGGTCGGGGCACCAGCAACCATCCAAGCGGATCGATGGCCCGGTCGCCGGCGATGATGCCCAGCGGGTAATCGACCGTTCCAAGCAGCGTGCGAAGCCGCGTGTCGGACCGGGTGCCGAGCTGTTTCCCGGCAGGCCCGAAATACCAGTTGTAGAACAGGCTGGTGCCGAGCAGGTCGGCGATCTCGCTGCCCTGGTTGGGAGGCGCCAGCATGACCACGCGTCCGAGGTTTGCCGGCCGATAACGGGCGATGTACGCGCGCGCCAAAAGACCGCCCATGGAATGGGTCACGAAGTGCAAGGGTGCGGCCCGTCGAGCGATGAACCCGCTTGCGTCCCGGTGGATGCGTTCAACCAGGCCATCAAGGGAATGCTTGCGAGAAGGATAGTCCAGGTTCAGCGTCGCAAAGCCTGCTGCCTTCAGGTTCTGCTCAAGCTTCCTCAGGGATGCAGACGATCTGGCAATCCCATGCAGAAGAATCACGCCGTCCATGAAAGCTGAGTCCCCGCTGTACTTTCCTGATGCAGCCGATCGCGGCGCGTCCCGTTCGAGATCACCCCCAGGCGACGTTGAGCGGCAGCACGATGCCGCGGCGCAGGCCGGTCAGGCCGCGGCGGTAGGCGGTCGAGGAGATGTACTGGCCGAGCGGGATATACGGCAGGTCCTGGAAGAACTGCTGCTGCATCGTCACGGCGACGCGTTGCTGCCCCACTAGGTCGGGGGCGTCGAACCACGCCTCCCGCAGCTGCTCCAGGCGCGCGGAGGTCGGCCAGCCGAACCAGGCGTCCCGTCCGTTGGCGCGCAGCAGCGGGTTGCCGGCGGGCGTGTTGAACTCGGTGGCGCTGAACAGGGCGATCAGCGCGTTCCAGCCGCCTTGGCCAGGCGGCCCCTGGTTCGCCCGCCGCTGCAGCATGGTGCCGAAATCCGAGGTGGCGTCCGTCACCGCGAAGCCGAGCTGCTGCAACAGGTCCACGCCGACCGCCATCAGGGCATTCTGGTTGGCGGTGTCCGTGGTGTGCAGCGCCACCACGGGCGCGCCCGCGTGGCCGGCGTCGAGCAGCGCGCGCCGGGCGGCGGGCAGGTCACGCGGCGAGGTCAGCGCCACCATCCCGGCATCGGACGCAAGCGGGCTGCCGACGGGGAAGCAGCCGACGCCGTCATGCCACATCCGCGGGTCGCTGCCGGCGGCGGCGCTCATGAAGTCGGACTGCTGCACCGCCATCAGCACGGCGCGGCGGGCGGCCGGGTCGTCGAACGGCGGCTGCAGGTGGTTGAAGCGCAGGCTGGCGCAGATACCCGCCGCGTCGGGCTGCTCCACCACGATGTCGCGGGCGCGCGCCAGCATCTGAGTGAGGTCCGGCGCCGCGATGCCCCACCAGTCCACCTCGCCGGCCTGCAACGCGGCGGCTGCGGTCGCGACGTCGGGGATGACCATCCATTCCATGCGCTCGAACCGGGCGAGCTTCGGCCCGGCGGTCATGCTGGGGATGCCGGCCGGCGTCGGCACGTAGGCGTCGAACCGGCGATAGGCCAGGCGCACGCCGGAGATGCGCTCCTCCGGCACGAACCGGTACGGGCCGGAGCCGACGACCTCGGTGAACGGCGTGGCGGGGTCGATGGCGGCGAAGCGGGCCGGGTAGATGAAGCACGGATAGGAACTCGGCTTCGCCAGGGCGTCGAGCATGAGGCCGAACGGACGCCTGAGCCGGATCTCGAAGCGCCGGTCATCGAGCACGCGGATGGCGTCGAGCCGGCTGGCCAAGGCCTGGCCATGCGTGTCGCGCGGCATCCAGCGCCGGATGGAGGCGACGGCGTCCGCCGCACGCACGGGCTCGCCGTCATGGAAAGTCGGGCCGTCGCGCAAGGTGAAGGTCCAGCGCCGCCCGTCATCCTCGACCAGGTGGCCGGCGGCGAGCTGTGGCGAGGGCGTGAAATGCTCATCCACGCCATACAGCGTGTCCCAGCACACATGGCCATGGTTGCGGGTGGTGTAGGCGGTGGTGGCCAGCGGATCGAGGATGGCCACATCGGCCTCGGGCACGAAGCGCAGGGTGTGCGCATCGGCACCGCGCGCCAGGCTTGGCCGGGGCAGCCCTGCCGCCACGCCAGCCAGGACTTGCCGGCGGGTGACGCTCACACCGGCAGGGCCATGCCGAAATGGCTCAAGGGCGCGGGCATCGCCGACCTTGGGTCAGTCAGCGGCTTCGCATGTAGTGGACGATGTCGACCAAGGCGTCCAGGGAGATCGGCAACACCAGCAAGCTGAATGCCAGGACGATGATGATCACGCACGCCACGTCGCCCTGCCGCGATGGGCGGGGTGGCCGGTCGTCGTATCGGGGGAAGCCCGCTCCATCGAATGGCATGCTGATTCTCCCCGTTTCGCCTTGCAGTTAGATATCGCCTTTCGGCGGAAAACTGCAATCCTGCGGAATGCGCTCCTGCTCCCGTCGCAGCCCGAAAGGACGCCAAGCGTGACCACTCCTAATCCTGGCTTGTTGCCGCTGTATTGGGACCAGCAGGAACTGGACCGGCAATACAGCGCCCGCGGCACGGTGGCGGACGCGCTGCCCTTCATGGCCGAGTACCGCACCCGCACGGCGGCGGTGCAGGCGCGCGTGGCCTGCCGCCTGAACATCGCGTTCGGCGGCACGGAACCGGAGCGGCTGGATGTCTATCCCGCCGCGTCCGCCGGCGCGGCGCCCGTGTTCGTCTTCATCCACGGCGGCTACTGGCGCGCGCTGGACGCCGCCGACTCCGGCTTCATGGCGGCGGCGATGACGCAGGCCGGCATCTGCGTCGTCGCCGTCAACTACGCGCTGGCGCCCTTGGCCAGCCTCGACGAGATCGTGCGCCAGTGCCGCGCCGCGCTGGCCTGGGTGCACGCCAACATCGCCGGCCACGGCGGCGACCCGGCGCGCATCCATGTCGGCGGCAGCTCCGCCGGCGCCCACCTCGCCGCCATGCTGGCTGTGCCGGGCTGGCAGGCGGGCGCGGGGCTGCCGGACGACGCGGTCAAGGGCATGACGCTGCTGAGCGGGCTGTACGACCTGACGCAGATCCCCCGCACCCACATCAACGAGTGGATGCGCCTCGACGCGGCGGCGGCCGAGCGCAACAGCCCGCTATGGCGGCTGCCACGCCCGGGCACGCGCATCGTCGGCAGCTACGCGCCCAACGAGACCGACGAGTTCAAGCGGCAGAGCGAGGTGTACTTCGCCGCCTGCCACGCCGCCGGGTGCGAGGTGACGGTGGTTCCGGTGCCCGACAGCAACCACTTCACCATCCCGTTCGCCCTGGCGGACGCCGCCTCTCCGCTCAGCCTCGCGGTCCGCGCGGCGATGAAGGGGTAACAGGCTGCTCCTCCCCTTGCGGCAGGAGAGGTGGCCACGCCAACCACCTTGCGCGCGGCCAACCCCTCCCCTAGCCCCTCCCGCAAGGGGAGGGGAAAAGCTCAGCCTCAATGCATGGCGGAGCCGCCGTCCACCACCACGGTCTGCCCGGTCATGAAGTCGCTCTCGGCGGAGAGCAGGAAGCCGACCACTCCGGTCAGGTCCTCCGGCACCTGCTCGCGCACAAGGCAGCGGGTCATCATGGTGCCGTGGGTCATCGCCTCCGGGTAGTCCGCGTTGCCGACCAGGCCCTCGCTCATGGTGAGGCCGGGCGCCACGCAGTTGACGCGGATGCCGTCGCCGCCGACCTCGCGCGCCACCGCCCGGGTCATGGCGACCACCGCCCCCTTCGACGACACGTAGGGCAGCATCATCGGCGTGCCCTTGAACACGGTGCCCGACGCGATGTTGACGATCTTGCCGTATTTCTGCCGGCGCATGATCGGCAGCACGGCCTTGATGCACTCGAAGGTGCCGCGCACGTTGACCTGCAGCACCCGGTCGAACTCGTCCGAACCGAACTCCTCGAACCGCCGCGGGCGCAGGGTGGCGAACAGCGCCGCGTTGTTGACCAGGCCGTCGATGCTGCCGAACCGTTCCGCCGTCTCCTGCACCAGCCGGCCGACCGCGGCGGCATCGGTGATGTCGCAATGGCTGCCGATCGCCTCCCCGCCGGCGTCGCGGATCGCGGCGACCACGGCGTCGGTCGCGAGCACGTCGCAGACGCTGACCCGGGCGCCCTCCGCCGCCAGCGCCTTGGCATAGGTGGCGCCGATGCCCTGGGCGCCTCCCGTCACGATGACGCTTCGTTGCGACAACCTCATGATCCCAACTCCTTCGCTGTGTGTCGGCTCATCGCGTGAAGTCCGCGTGGAACTGTGATGCCGGCTTGCCCGCCTTGTCCAGGTTGCCGCGTCGCAATGACGGCTGAAGAGCTGTTCACAAGGCAGCCGGCACCGGCAGGCCCATCGGCGGAATGCTCTTTGGCGCGTAAGCATGGGCCCGGATGGCTGGCTGCAGCGTCTCGAACGTCTCACCTCCCTTGAACGCCTGGAACACCTGCTCCGGGTCGAAGAACGAGCCGATCGGGTTGGCGGCGAAATCGGCCGACGTGCGGATGTACTCGCCCGACTGCGCCCAGTCGCCGAAGTTGTCGCTTTGCAGCTCGACATGGTTGCCTTCGGGGTCCTGGTAGTAGATCGAGATCGTCAGCCCATGGTCCAGGCAGAACGCCGGCAGGATGCCCTCCTGCTTCAGCCGGTCGTACGACGCCATCAGGTCGGCGAAGCTGGCGTACTCGAACGCGGTGTGGTGCATGCCGACGTGCTTGATCTTCTCCGGGTCGGCCTCCAGGCCCGGCACCGACAGGAACGCCACGCGATGGTTGGCGCCGTCGTTGGTCATCCAGGCGTTGTAGGGGTCCTGGAACTGCACCTCGGCGCCGACGACGGTGCGGTACCAATCGACCATCTCCTGCAGCCGGCTGGTCTTGATGGTGACGTGGTGCAGGATCGGCTTGATGACGGTCATTGTTCTTCTCCCTTGTTGAAACGGTTCAGCCAAGCGCGCTGAGATGGCGGATCGGCCGCCCCGGGACGATCGCCTCCGCCGCCTTGGCGATGGCCTGGGCGTCGATGCCGTGATGGCGGTACAAGTCCTGAAGGCTGCCGGTCTGGCCGAACTGCTCGACGCCGAGGCAGCGGGTGCGGTGGCCCATGACGGAGCCGAGCCAGGCCAGCGTCGCCGGGTGGCCGTCGAGCACGGTGACCAGCGCGCAATGCGGCGGCAGCGATCCCAGCAGCCGCTCGACGTGGGAGCGGGCGTGCACCAGGCCGCGCTCGCGCGCCCGCTGCGCCTCCGTCCAGCCGGCGTGCAGGCGGTCGGCGGAGGTGATCGCCAGCAGCCCGACGTCGCGCCGGTCCTCGGCGATCAGGCCGACCGCGTGCAGGGCCTCCGGCGCCAGCGCCCCGGCGTATGCCACCACGACCTGCGCGTTCGGCCCGGGCCTGCGCATCCAGTAGCCGCCGTCGATGATGTCGTGCGCCAGGTCGGAGTTCATCTCGCGCTGCGGCTGGTCGATGGTGCGGGTCGACAGCCGCAGGTAGACCGAGCCGCCCTTCTCGTCGCCCAGCCATGACGGCTCGGCGGCCGGGTCCTCGCCGCGGCGCTGCAGGTGCTCGAACGACCAGCGCAGGATGACCGCCAGCTCGTCGACGTAGGCAGGCTCGAAGCTGGCGAGGCCCGGCTGCGCCAGCCCGACCAGCGGGGTGCCGATCGACTGGTGCGCGCCGCCCTCCGGCGCCAGGGTCACGCCCGACGGCGTCGCCACCACGATGAAGCGCGCGTCCTGGTAGCAGGCGTAGTTCAGCGCATCGAGGCCACGGTAGATGAACGGGTCGTACAGCGTGCCGATCGGGATCAGCCGCTCGCCGAACAGCGTGTGCGACAGGCCGAGGCCGGCGAGCAGGATGAACAGGTTCATCTCGGCGATGCCGAGCTCCATGTGCTGGCCCTTGGGCGAGAAGTTCCAGTTGAAGGTCGAGGGGATGCGCTCGGACTTAAAGATGTCCTTCATGTCGTTGCGCGCGAACAGCCCGCGGCGGTTCACCCAGGCGCCGAGGTTGGTCGAAACGGTGACGTCGGGCGCCGCCGTGACGATGCGCCGGGCGAGCGCGGTGTCGGACCGCGCCACCTCGTTCAGGATGAGGCCGAAGCCCTGCTGCGTCGACATCTGCGGCTGCTGCGGCGCCGTCAGGCTGTCCGGCACGGGCACCCACGCCGCCTCCAGCCGGCGGCGGCCGCGGGCGTTGAACGGTACGCCGTCCAGGAAGCGCGCCACGTCGGCCTCCGGCAGGCCCATCGCCTCGAACTTCTCCCACTCGTGGCCCGGCCGCACGCCGAGCGCCGCGCGGTAGATTTCAAGCTGCGCCGGGTTCAGCAGGCCAGAATGGTTGTCCTTGTGCCCGGCGAGCGGCAGGCCGAAGCCCTTGATGGTGTAGGCGATGAACACCGTCGGGCGGTCGTGCTCGATGCCCTCGAACGCCTCCAGCAGCGACGGCAGGTCGTGGCCGCCGAGGTTGCACATGAGATGACCCAGCTCGGCGTCGGTGCGGCTCTCGATCAGCCGGGTCACGTCGCCCTGGTCGCCGAGGTCGTTCATCAGCCGCTTGCGCCAGGCGGCGCCGCCCTGGAACGTCAGCGCTGAGTAGACCTGGTTCGGCGCCGTGTCGATCCATTCGCGCAGCTTCTCGCCGCCGGGTTCGGCGAAGGCCTGCTTCATCAGCGAGCCGTGCTTGAGCACCACGACATCCCAGCCGAACGCGCGGAACAGGTCCTCGAAGCGCGCGAACAGCCCCTCGCGGATCACGGCGTCGAGGCTCTGGCGGTTGTAGTCGATGATCCACCAGCAGTTGCGCAGGCCGTGCTTCCAGCCCTCCAGCAGGGCCTCGAAGATGTTGCCCTCGTCCATCTCGGCGTCGCCGATCAGGGCGACCATGCGGCCCTCGGGGCGGTCCAGGCCCCAGCCATGGGCGCGCACGTAGTCCTGCGCCAGGGACGAGAACAAGGTTTGCGCCACGCCCAGGCCGACCGAGCCGGTGGAGAAGTCCACGTCGTCCGCGTCCTTGGTGCGCGACGGGTAGGACT
>CAXSFF010000052.1:0-9554 GCA_964236035.1 uncultured Acetobacteraceae bacterium | reverse complement strand
ACGTCTGGCCGCTGCAGCACGCCCGCATCATCCCGAACGGCACCTACTTCCTGGGTTGGCCACAAAGCAGAACGCCTGAGATGGCGTCAGCGTGATGCCAGTCGAGACCTTACCGTAAATCTCCGCACAGATGCTGCCAGTGGGCCACGTTGGGCGACGCCTCCGCCTCCTGGCGCGCCGCCCTCGCCGCACTCCAAACCGATCCGGCGGCGCCGCTGCCCACTGCGGCTGCGACGGGGATCTGACCTCGTGCGCAACACGATCGCCGTTCCCATCGGCCACGACGGCAAGCGCGATGCCGGCAAGGTGTTCCACATCACCGAGATGCACCCGGAGGTATTCGAGGCATGGCTGGGCCGGGCCGTGCTCGGCTCCACTCAGGCAGGCGTCACAATCCCCCCGGAAGTCGTCTCTGCCGGCATGGCGGGCTTGACTGGCCTCAGCCCCGCGACGTTTCAGCAGGTGCCATGGGCGGAGCTTGAGCCGCTGCTGGCCGCGATGCTGCCGTGCTTCGCGCTTGTGGACTCTGCCGACGCCGCATCCGCCCGCCCGATCGCGCTGGGCGACGTTGAGGAGCTGGCGACGCTCTGGCGGCTGCGTCTGGAATGGCTGAGGCTGCACCTTGAGCCGCTGGGGCCAGCCTCCCTGGCGCTCCCCGCTGCGCCGGCTCCGGCACCAGCACCGCCGGCACGGGACCGCCGCCCGCCCAAGCGCCGCCAGGGTCGCGGACACCACGCGGTCGGCCATGCGTGACGCGGACAGGACGTAGGGGCGCGACATGCCGACGATCATAGACAGCCTGATCCTTCAGCTCTCCTTGGACACCAAGGGCTTCAAAGCCGGCCAGGCCCAGGCCACCTCCGGCATGGCCGCCATCCGCGACGGCGCCACCAAGACCGGCGCCGACGTCGGCAAGGTCGCGCAAGGTATCACCCAAGGCTTCGCGCGGGTCCGCACCGAGCTGCTTGGGCTGCTGGGTCTGTTCGTCGCCACCAAGTCCATCACTGGCCTCACCAGCCAGGTCACGGCGCAGGACGCGGCGCTAGGCCGGCTGTCCTCGCGCCTCGGCGTCTCGACCGGCGACATCTCCGCGTGGGACCGGGCGGCGCAGAGCGCGGGTGCGCAGGCGGGCGAGGCCACGGGCTCGCTCACGGGCCTGTCTGCCGCCATGGAGCGGTTCAAGCTCACCGGCCAGGGCGGCGAGAGCTTCATCGTGCCGTTCGCCCGCCTCGGCGTGCACCTGCGCAACGCCAACGGCGAGATGAAGACGGCGACGGAACAGCAGCTTGAGCTGGCCCGCGCCTTCCAGGCGATGGACCGGACCGACCCGAAGGCGACCGACTTCTACGCGAGCCAGTTGCCCGGCAGCAGCCAGGGCAACACGGATTTCCTGCGCCGCGGCCCGGAGTTCGTGCAAGCGCGCCTGGACAAGCAGCGCGCGATCGGCCTGCCGACGCAGCGCGACGCCCGCAACGCGCAGGACATCCTGGAGCAGCTCGGCTACGTCGACCAGCGCATGACGACCTTCGGGCGGCACCTGCTCAACGACGTGTCGCCCGGCATCACGCGGGTCTTGTCGCGGCTGGGGGACTGGCTCGATCGGCACCTGCCGGGTTGGTATGCGAAGATCGACCCCATCATCCAGGGGTTCATGAAGTCGCTCGACGGGCTGAACTTCGACACCATCGCCCGTGAGATCAGAGATTTCGGCACGTCCGTTTGGGACACGTTCAAGGCGCTGCGCGACTGGCAGCCGCCGGGATGGCTGGAATGGATGAAGCGCCAGGTCGTCGGCAGTCCCGATGCTCCCAAAAGCGACAGCGCGGACAACAACGCGGGACGGGACGGCATCGGCCTCGGCGGGCTCATCACCCGCAGCATCGGCCAGGGCGTCGGCGGCCAGAAAGCAGTCGACTACTTCGTGGCGCAGGGCTGGACTCCGGAGCAGGCGTCCGGCATCGCGGGCAACCTGCAACAGGAGAGCGGGTTCAAGCCCGAGGCGGGGTTCAACGCGGACGGCACGCCCGGGTCGCACTCGGGCATCGCGCAATGGGACAAGACCAGGCGCGAGGCGATTGAGGCGAACTTCGGCAAGAAGCTCGGCGCCATGAACTACGATGAGCAGTTGCAGGCCGTGCAGTACGAGCTGACGCAGGGGCTTGCGAAGAAGGCCGGGGACCGGCTCCGCGAAGAGACCACGGCGGGCGGTGCGGCCGTGTCCGTTGCCCACCACTTCGAGATCCCGGTCGGCGCCAACGATCCCGACGCCGCCGCCAAGTGGGCGAAGGAAGAGGCGTGGCGCCGGCAGTACGCCGAACAGCAGTTCAAGGCCTACCCTGGCACCGGCAAGCGCGAGCTCGACCACGACGGCGGGTTCTGGGACGGGTTCCGCAACCCACATCCGGAACTTAGTGCCCCACCCGCGCCGTGGGTGCCTCCCTCCCTGCCGGAGTGGCGCCCCGTCCCACCGATCCCCAAGATCCCGGAGGACGGCAAGAACTATCCGGGCGACGGCGGCACGGAAAAGCCCGATTTGGACGGCCTCAAGCGATACCTTGCCCGCCAGGACGGGCAGCCCATACCCTCCGCCGCCGAGCGGTGGGGCGGCAGCACGACGAACAACACCGCGCACCACGACAACAGCAGCACCACGACCATCAACGGGCCGATCAACGTGCAAACGCAAGCCAAGGACGCCCCCGGCATCGCGCGCGACATCGGGGCGGCGCTCAAGGCACGCACCGCGGCGGCGCAGGCGAACCGGGGGCTTTCCTGAACTTACCTTTGCATTCTAGAGGCATACGCTCGATTTGTGCGCTCCATGCCTTCTGCAACCTGTTTAGCTTTTGCCTGATCCTCTTCTTTTGTGGTAGGAGTCATACCATTTCTTACCTGCCAGTCTTTGTAATCGCTGTCAGTCACTCTGGGGTCCATTACCCATTTCGCATCCTCTAACGCACGCTTTATGTCCTCTATGCTTGCGGAGCCTCTAGTTTTTAAAATGGCAGATGCAAGAGTAATGATATCTAGAGTGTGCTTGGACATGTAACACTTTTCCTTTTCTACGCTGCCGCCGGCATTCCAGCCTGTATCGCCTCGTCCACCGTCTCCGGGCTCCGCGCGATCACCAGCAACAGCACGCGTGCCGCAGCCTCGGGCTGGCGCCGTCCCTGTTCCCACTCCCGCACCGCGCCGAGGCTGAACCCGAACCGGCGCGCGAACGCCGGCTGGCTCAAGCTCAAGCCCTCGCGGATCGTCCGCACGTCGACTGCGGCCGGCGGGTGCCAAGCACGGGACGGCTGGCGCGTGCCAGCCACGATCTCCGCCGCTTCGTCCAGGCTGGCGATCAGCTCGCCCGTGATGTCGACACGCTTGGTGGCCATGGTCCTGTCCTCCCTCAAGCCTGTTTCCGCTTTGCTGCGGCCTTGATCCCAGCGACCACGGCCAGCATCGCCTTGCGCTGATCGGGCGTCGGGTTGACCTGTTCGTTCTTGCCGTAGATCAGCAGCGCCAGGATCGGCATGTCGTCGGTCAGCACGTAGTAGACCACCCGGAAGGCGCCGCTCTTGCCTCGCCCGGCCGGCGCGAACCGCAGCTTGCGGATGCCGCCCAGCTCGGGGATCACGTCGCCGGCCTCCGGGTTCCTGGCCAGCGTCGCGATCAGGTCCATCCGCTCAATACGCGACAGCAGGGCGTCGGCCCGGCGCGTGAAGATCGAGGTTTCCAGGACCGACTGCATAGACCAGATCATACGGCATTGCCGTATAGTGCGTCAATGCCGTATGGCGGCTGTCCTTGCGTTCGCTTTTGTTCTCATTCCACGATGCGGACCATGCCATCCGCCACACCGCCCTTCGACCGTGCGATTGCCCTGGCCTGCACCATGCACACCCTGCGCGGCCGGTGGCTGCACGTGCGCTGCGCCTGCCTCGCGTCGAGTTCTCGTCCGGTGCGCCTGATCCTGCGGGACGATCCGGCCGCAGCTCGGCGCACCCTGGCCGATGTCGTGGTGCGCCTGCGCTGCGACACCTGCGCCGCTCGGCCGGCATCGGTACATCTGACCGAGACGCCGCTACCGCCGGACGTGGTAGGAGACATCGTGCCGGGGTGGCACCTATTGCTGCATGGTGGGTAGGCTACGGCACCACCGATCGCGCGCAGTTCCAACCCACGCCACCTGGTTAGTCGCCTCGATTGTCGTCCTTGGGCTCCTCGTCCTTCGGCGGCAGATCGAACGCCTTGCGCAGCGCGGTGCGGTAGTCCTTGCCGATCTCATCAGCCATACGCTGCATGTCCGCGGCCACTTCGGGCGGGTACTTCGACAGATCAACCATACCGGAAGCTCCCCTGTTCACGCCGCCACCATGCACCCGTCGTGGCGCCGTCGCGACTCCATGGTGGGACCATAACGGGTCCATGGTGGCGCCATCGTGGGTCCATCGTGACGCCGTGATTGGAGGCAGAAAGTCGGTATACACCATTGCATCTGACGATCCGCTGCTGCACGCCCGTTACACGCGAGAAAACCCTTTCCCGCGTGTAACTGAACTCTCAGCCTCCCCGTTACACGCGGGAAAGGCAGTTATCGCGTGTGGTCTGGACACAGAAACGGGGAAGGCTCCCGCCCTCCCCGCTGCACCGATCCTAGGGCGACCTGCCGAGCTAGCTGGCCGCGATCATCATGTCCCAAAGGGCAGAGTAGGCGACGCCGAAGCACCCGCCCCTGCCAAGGTTCGCCTTCTCCGGGTCGGCATCTCGCAGCGCATAGTCGACCTTGGCCCGGATGCCCTCGGGGGTCCGCGCCCGCGTGGCGGTGATCTTGTCGTCGAGGGAGACCGCTTCCTTGCAGTGCGCGCGGACGAAGCGGAGGTAGGGCTTCTCTCCGCGGCGGCGGGCAACCTCGAACTCATCGTGCAGATGAGTGGCGCGCGCGATCATCCGCAGCAGCTCGGCCTCGGGATGCGTGTCCAGGTCAAAGGCGAACGCGGCGGTCACGCCAGCACCGCCGCCGCCGCCGCCGCCAGGTCGCGCAGGATGGCGCCCTGCATGGCCTCGTTGCAGTAGGGACTGTCCGCTTCGGGCGGGTCCTTGTCCCATCCCCAGTAGGTCCGGGCTCGTGCTACGTGGCCCCGCAGCGTCGCCGGCCGCATCTCGCATATGCGCTCGATCAGCGGTATCTGCGCGTCGGTGATCGGCACCATGGCGTTGTCGCGAGTGTTGTCGTCTTCGATCCTGCCAGGGCCGGTGTAGAGCGCGTCGGCCTGGACTTGCAGCGCGTCGATGGCGGCGCACAGGTGCAGTAGCTCGGCGTCGGGACCAAGGGTATCGACACTGACGATACCCTTGCGGCTGGCCAGCGAAGGAAGCGACTCGACGGCGCCGGGCTCGCCCGGGTCGGGGAGCACGACGGCGGCACCGAACGCCGCGCCGGACAGGGCGGCAAGGATGGAGCCGCCGACCAGGTGACGGCGCGAGGGCGTGGCGAGGCTGGCCGTGGTAATGGTGGGGGTAGCCTTGGGCATTTGGAGTGACCTTTGCCGAGGGTTAGGCGCAGGCGGGGAGGGCAATCCCTGTCTGCGCCGACGTGCAGGTATCTTGCTGCCGTGATATCAAAGCATCAAAATATCATGGTTGCAAGCATTGATCCCGTAGCGGATGGCACTTCCTTCGCACGCCTTGCTGCGCTACCATGATGCCGTGATAGCAAAACAGCACGATAGCAAGGTTCTTGCGGTCCTATCCCAAAAGGGCGGATCGGGGAAAACCACACTGAGTCTGCACCTGGCAGTCATCGCACAGGCGACGGGACTGCGAACCATGCTGGTGGATTGCGACCCTCAACGGTCCGCAGCGGCATGGTGGCGTGCCCGGCCGACTCCTACCCCGGAGCTGGTGGAAACCGAACCGAACCGGCTGCGCGAAGTGATCGAAGCCGCTCAGCAGGATGGCGTGGCTCTGATCGTGGTGGACACCCGGCCGAGCGTGGAACGCGATACGCTGGAAGTCGCCCGCATCGCGGATCTAGCCCTGATACCGACGCGCCCCTCTATTCTCGACCTTCGCGCAATCGGCGCCACGGTGGATGTCGTGAAGGCGGCGAAGCGCCCGGCCGGCATCGTCCTGAATAGCTGTCCACCTGGTCGGGGAGATCGTGAGGCCTCGCTGACAGCCGAGGCGCGGACGGGGCTGGCGGGATACGGAATGCCGGTCCTACCCGTGTCGGTGACGCAGAGGGCGGCTCTGTCGCACGCCTTGATCGACGGGCGGGCGGTCACAGAGTTTGAGCCCGAAGGTAAGGCAGCGACAGAGCTGCGCTTGGTCTGGAACTGGACGAAGGAACGGCTATGGCCAAGCGCGCGACGCTAAGCGACTTCGCGGCGACCAAGCCGGGAGCGGCACCAGCCGCAGCCCCGGAGGCGAGCCCAGAGGCGAGGAAGCTGGACACCCGGAAGGGGCAGACCTTGCGCCTATCGGCCTCGGCCTGGCGCCAGCTCAAGGTGCTGGCCATGGACGAGGGCACGACCGTGCATCAGATCCTTGTCGACGCCGTGGACGAGGCTTTCCGGAAGCGAGGCAAGCCAACGATCGCGCAGGATGGGCAACCGGAGCGGAAGAAGGCCTAGACGGTATTTCTCGTTTTGAGAAATGCCTTGCACACACGCTCATGCCTTCGTAACATCCGAGCATGGCAGCCGTCAGCCGACCCGCGATTCAGCGTCTCAGCGTAGCAGGAGCCCTCCCGTATGGGAGAGTTGAACGCATGACGCAGCCGCTCATCATCAACGATCGGTGGCCGAGCCGTGCCCGTCGAGAGCTAAGGGCTAGCGACCTGGGAAGCCTGCTGAACGCTATTGCAGGAGCCCAAACTACGGAAGGAGCGGCCGAGACGGATACCACGCTGCGCGCACTTGAGTTCATAAGTGCGCTTCCCGTAACAGCAGATCAGACCCCAATGTTCGGTATCAGACTTTGGGGAGAGCTATTTGATACTTTGATTGAGAATGCACCTGAGTTCTTAGATTACAGCCCCCATTCTTGGCAGGATATGCCAAGTGACTCTGTTCCTTTGCCACACCTCATCGAGGTGAGCACGTCTCCTTTCTTAGTTGTTCTTATATGGCACAATGTTCCTGACCAAGGAACCCGCCGCGAGTTCTATGGAACGACGTTAAACAATACGAAAGATACTCAGTTAGTATTCAGAAAGTCTTTCCTTGACGGTAAGATCATTAGTCTTGCTGGCGAGATACTACGGGACTGCACCACCCGTATTCACGCCACCAAAACGCCGAAGGCCGCCGGGGCACCACCCCCAAACGGCCTTCGGTCTAAGTCCAAACAGGCCGCAAAGCCTGCTCCGCCTACCAGCGAGCAGACTACACACACACCCGACTCGGGGCAATCCCGGCGAGTGCGCGGCCTGCCTTCATCCCCATCCGCGGAGAGGTAGACCCCTATGCAGACGCAAAACCGTGTCTCGATTGCCCATGTCCCCCGCCGGGTCGCAGCCCTGACCGGACAGCCCGGTCCGTCGCCGCGGAAGGTCTATGACCTGGCACTGCGCGGCGCGTTCCCGGCGGAGTTCACCGGCGGCCGGTGGTTCGTGGCGGAGCAGGACATCCCGGAGGTAGCTAAGGCGCTGGGGCTGGCGGTGCCGCACAACGCGATGGTGGCCGCCTGACAGGGAAAGGGCCGCACCCCCGCCGGGCGGTTGGGGACACGGCCCATCAGACATGCACAGGAACCTCTATACCACAGTTGCGCCCTCGCGCCATGCGGACCGCAGCCTTCAGGCTCAGTTTTCGGTGTTGCGCAGCGCAGGCGCACCAATGTCGCGAGCCGCCATCCTTGACCGACAAGCCGACGCCGAGCTGGTCATGGGCCACATCGGCATTGCGGAGCGCCTGGCCCGCATGGCGGCCGAGCTGCGGAGTGCCGCAGCATGAGCAGCACGCTTCAGACTAGCGGTTTCGACTACGGTACCGTTTCTACTGATACAGCTCGCGTTCTCCAGGACGCGGCAGATGGAGTGCGGCAGGTATTGCAGCAGTCCATTCCGGAAATCGGCCGGCATCTGCTAGCCGCAAAAGAGGCGCTCCCTCATGGGCGCTTTGTCGCTTGGGCTACCGTCGAGCTACAGATGAAAGCCCGGACCGCGCAGAACTACATGCGCGCCGCGGCCTTTCTGGACGGCAAAAGCGAAACGCTTTCGCAATTGCCACCGACGATCGTGTACGCCCTGGCGGCGCCGGATGCGCCCAGCGCCGTGGTGCAGGACGTCGTGACCGCAGCCGAGGCAGGCACGCCGCTGCCGGCCTCCACCATCAAGAGCCGGCTGGAACTCGCCGCGGTCGAGGCGGGTCAGATCAAGGCGCTGGCACAGCGGCATCCGAAGAAGTCGGCTGCACAGATCAAGGTTCTTCGGCAGGAGCATCAGGCGCGAGCACGTCGTGAGGAGGAAGCTCGCGTGCAGGAAGAGGAGGAACGGAAGGCCCGTCTCGCCCCTTTGGTTGCCAGCGTCGCGGCTGCCTGCCTGAGTAGTGGTGTCGACATTACACCATGCATTGCAAACTGGCAGGAATGGCAATCGTTCGCCGGGCTGCTGCGTACGTTGCTAGAGGGGCGCAGGGCATGACCCCGGCCGAACGGCGGCGGCTGGTCGGCGTGTTGGGCCTGTTGGGATCGGATCAAGATGGCGAGCGCGCCGCCGCCGGGTTGCTGGCGACGCGACTGCTGCGAACGGCGGGCGTGACTTGGGACACCCTGATCCTGGACTCGAACGCGGGCCAGCCTGCGCGGCCTGCCCCGGCGCCGGCGAACTGGCGCACCGACCTGGCGGTGGCGCAGCGGCATGTGCGGTTCTTGCGAGCTTGGGAAGCGAACTTTGTCTCGGGTCTGGCCGGGTTCACCGCGCCGTCGCGGAAGCAGCAGACGATCCTGCACGAGATTGCCAATGCCCTCCGGGCACGGGGGCGGGCATGAACGTGATGCCGCCTCCCCAGCCTGGCGACCTGACTTCCCTACGTCTCGGGTTGCTGGCGCAGGGCTATACGCCCATCCCCGTCACAGCGCCGGACTACCACCATCCCAAGGTGAAAAGCCCTGGCAAGCAACCGTTTTTCAAAGGCTGGCAGCACGTGACGGCGGACACCATCAACCCGCAGGTGGTGGAAGGCTGGACACGGCGCATCGAGAACCATTCCAATACCGGACTAATTTGCGGGCACCTGGTTGCAGTCGACATTGATGTGCCGGTCGAAGGGCTGGCGGTCGAGATCGAGCGGCTGGCCTGCGCCATGCTGGGCTCCACTCCGCTGCACCGGGTCGGCAAGGCGCCCAAGGTTCTCTTTTGCTACCGCACAGCCACGCCGATGCGGAAAATGGAGACGCCGGAACTCAAACTCGACAGCGGCGCCACGGTGCAAGTCGAGGTGATGGGTGTTGGGCAGCAGGTGGTCGGGTTCGGCGTCCACCCGGCTACCGGCACCCCCTACAAGTGGGGGTTCCGGTAGCAGCGGAACCGAAACTGCAATTCAGCCCTCGTCGTGGCTGGC
>CAXSFF010000051.1:0-9712 GCA_964236035.1 uncultured Acetobacteraceae bacterium | reverse complement strand
CTCGCGCCCGGTGATGATCTGCATCACGCCGTCCATCGCCACACCTCAAGCACCACCTTG
The DNA here is from genome assembly GCA_964236035.1 of uncultured Acetobacteraceae bacterium. Lineage (GTDB taxonomy): Bacteria > Pseudomonadota > Alphaproteobacteria > Acetobacterales > Acetobacteraceae > CAXSFF01. The sequence continues at coordinate 9,652 of CAXSFF010000051.1, read as the reverse complement.
AGGCGCACCTTAAAGCAGCGAGCGGGTCACACGCAGGCGGCCGACACCGGACGCATACGGATTATCTCTGGTAGGCGCGACATCTCTTGGATTGAGGCCTTGTTGCTGACTTGAAAAGGCACTGAGCTTGGCGCTAAGGCTTCACCGCATCTGCTCTTCCAATCGGAATGCCGGAAAGCGGACCATTTAGGATTGGCCTATGATGGCTACTCAGCTCATCTGTCGTGATTTGGATCGTTTTCCGACGGTTCCAATTACGCTCGTTTTGAGCATCACAAACGGCTGAAAACCCGACCGGGAACTATGTCGGAAACCCACTCCTCGGAAACCCTGGTGCCTGGATGAGTTTCCGCGGGTCCTGACGCGCAAGCCTCCATCCTCGATCCGCTCCCGCACGGGGCTGCACTGTTCAGCCTCAAGACGGGCCGACCGCCCAAGGTGTTCGTGCTGGCGCCGGGAACCGGATGGCCCGTTCGCCTGTTGCCGCCCCGCGATGCAGGAGGGTGGACGAATGCCGAAGCTGGTTGGTCTGAGCGTGGTGATCACGGGAGCGTCCAGCGGCATCGGCAAGGCCACCGCTCTGGCCTTTGCGCGGCAGGGCGCCAGCGTGACCCTGGCCTCGCGCAGCAAGGGGGAACTGGCAAAAGTTGCGCGCCAGTGCGTGGACGAAGGCGGCCAGGCGCAGTTCGTCGAGACCGACGTTACCAGTGCCATGCAGATGCGGGCCCTGGTGGAGGCCGCGGTGCGGCGCTACGGCCGCGTGGACGTCTGGGTGAACAACGCTGGTGTGGGTGCTGTCGGCCGCTTCACCGAGGTGCCGGTCGAGGCGCACGACCAGGTGATCCGCACCAACCTCATGGGCTACCTGCACGGCGACCACGCCGTCCTGCCGCATTTCCTGAAGCGCCATGCGGGCGTACTGATCAACGTGGTCTCGTTCGGTGCCTTCGTGGGCACCCCGTTCGGCGCCAGCTACACCGCCACCAAGTTCGGGCTGCGCGGCCTGTCCGAGAGCCTGCGAGCCGAGCTGCAGGACGAGCCCGGCATCCACGTCTGCGACGTGTTCCCCGGCTTCGTGGACACGCCGGGCGTCGGGCACGCCGGCAACTACACGGGGCACCGGCTGAACGTACGCGCGCCGGACCGCCCGGAGGAGGTGGCCAGCGCCATCGTCCGCCTTGCCCGACATCCGCGCGACAAGGTGTCGGTGGGTGCAGTGGCGAAGCTGGCGCCGCTGGCCTACGCCATGGCGCCGGGGCTGGGCCGCTGGACGATGACGCGCCTTCTAGGCTTCGCGACTGCCTCCGCGCCGGCACAGAAGCCGCAGCACGGCGCGCTATTTGCCCCTGGCTACAATGGCGGGATCTCCGGTCCCTTGCCGCTGGGCAGGATCGTCGGCCTTGGTGCCGTCGTCCTTCTGGCCGTGGGTGCCAGCGTCGCGGCCCTTCAGCGCAGGCATTAGGCTGGTCAGTGTCCGCGAAAGTCGATCGAGGAAAAGACAAAGCCCCCGCCCGTAAGGGCGGGGGCTGCTTGCGGTCCCGGCGGGCTTGTCATCACCCGATCGCCGTAACCGGCCCCCTGAGGGGTCTTGCAAGCCCGGCGCGGCCGAAGCCGTGGAGCGGGAACAACGACATATATAGCGTGTCCTGGGCCCTTTCTCAAGGAAGGCCGAGAGCAGCCTTCACGGCCAGGTGGACGCTGCGCAGCTCGTCCGCGTCGAGCTGGAACACCTGGTAGGTCCGTTGGCCACCCACCCGGACCATGATGCGGTCGAGGCGGTCAAGCGCCACCGAAGCCACCAGGTCGGCCTTCACCCACATCTGGCTCCGGGCGGGAGGATAGATTCCGTCCCGCAAGGGATAGTGCCAGGGCTCCCGCCGCTCGGGCTCCTTGCTGCTGAGAGGCACCACCGTGGCGAGCTGCCCCGCGCGTCGCCGGGGCGAGATGACCACCACCGGCCGGACCTTGACCATCTCCGGCGCCCTGAAGCCGGTCGAGAAGTCGCAGATGACGATGGCGCCGGGACCGGGATGGAAGGTGAGCGCCAACCTACCAGCCGCGCCGGTCGCGACTGCGCGCCCACACGAACGCCACGCCAAGCACCACCGCCACCAGCACGGCGTCCTGGCTGAGCGTGAGATGGCCCATGAGCCGGAACACGAAGCCGTAGATCACCGCATGGATCACCGACGAGATCGCCATGTGGGCGATCCAGTCCGTCATGCCTCCGCCGTGGTGGTGGACATCGGACAGGGGCAAGAATGTCAGGCTGGGCAGGCTCTCGATCATGTCGGCCTCGCCATCGTCTCGGGATAGGGCTGGCCATCCAGGCATGTCCCTGCTGTCAGCAGCGCCCACGTCGCACCGGGCGGCAGGGTTGAGCGTGCGCCAGCGAGCTGTGCCGACGTTTTCTGAACACCCTGGGTCTGGGCCACGGCGCGAGGCTGACGTGCCCGCGGATTGGCGCGTCGCTGTGCCGGGGCGTGGGCAAGGCCCATCTTCTTGCCCATGCGCTGTGCGGCCTTGGGACAAATCTGGAGGGTGTCGCCTACCTCCACCCACGATTTGCCAGCGTCGCGCAGGTGCCGGATTTCGGTCAACGTCGCTTCTGGCCAGTGAGAGCCCTTGTTCATGCCTGCCCCTCTGGCGGTGACAACAGCAGCACCAGCATGTCGCGCATCCGGGCTCCCTCGGCACCGTCACGCGCCGCCAGTCCGACCTGCCCGCCACGCTTGATGATGCCGACCAGCTCGAGCAGCAACTGCGCCGGGACTTCGGGCTGGGTGCCGAGGCTGTCCGGGAGAACCCAGATGCGGTCGCTCACCTTCATCTCCGCCCCCGCACCCGGCCTGGGCGGCGTGCCGTGGATGACTGCCTTGAAAGGCAGAGACATGCCTTGTGCGTCGGTGAAGGCGTCGGGGCCATCGCCGGCCAGGCGCATGCCGTCGCCGGCGTAGAGGATGCCGGGAAAGGCCCGAGGCGGCCCATAGGCGTTCACGGCAGGCCCGCCTCAATGGTGCGGTGCCGCCTGTTCACGCCGGACTGCCCGCCGTCGTGCTGCTCTCCTCCTGCCCCCGCGATCCCGATGCACGAGCTCTCGGCAACGGCGACCAGCAGCCCGGCGCCTTTCGTTCCAAGCGCCATCGTCATGCGTTGCTCCTTCTGTCGGAAGTCTGCCCCGTGACGCATCACGAGACCAAGGTTCCCTGATCAGTTCCGGTTCTGCAGTTCTGCCAGCTTCGCCACTCCGCTTCGCCGGGTGGCCTGCCGCGGCGTGTAGAGCGCCACCATCTGCGGCGACTTCCACCCGCCTGCCTGCATTATTGCTGATAACTCGATCCGGTCGCTTGCCGCCATGTCCTGCGCCGCGCCGATCCTGCTGCTGTGCGCCGAGATCCGCGCCACCTGGTCGGCCGGCACGCCGGCGGCTGCGGCCATGCCCTTGAACACACGCGCAACCTCGCCGGCCTCGAGTGCGCCGCCAACCCTGCCCCAGCGCAGCACGGCGCGGAACAGGGTGCCGCCGAGGATCTTCGCCCCCTCGAGCCACGCCACGATGAGGCGGCTGGTGTCGGGCGCCAGGTAGCGTTCCGAGCCGACGCCCTCTTGGTCCGTCTTGCCGCGCCGGATCGTCACCGTGCCGTGCCCGTCGCTTCCGATCGCCACGTCCTGCACCCGCATGGCCACCAGCTCGCTGCGCCGGCCGAGGGTGTCGTAGGCAACGGCCAGCAGGGCGCGGTTGCGCGCGTCGCGGACAGTGGCGCCGGCGGCACCGAGCCCTGGCTCCGGTTCATCCGTCGCAGGGCGAGCTGCACCAGGTTATGCACGGCCGAGTTCGGAAGGCCGGCGGCGCGGTGCAGGTGCGAGACGCTGGAAACATAGCGGCGGACCGTCGCCGGCCGCCTGGACTGGCTTGTCTCGTCCACGAAGCGCGCCACGGTCTTGGGGTCGGCCGGCAGGCCGGGCACGCCGGCGGCGAGGCATCACGCGGTGAAGATGGCGATGTCGGCGCGGATGGCACGCTCGGTGTGGGGCGCGAAGGCGCCGCGGGCAGCCTCGGTGTAGCTCCTGAGCCGGTCGACTGCATCGGATGGATTTCGCGGTGCGGCGGACAGGCCGGCGGAGGCATGAGCCGGGCCAGAGTCTTCTTCGTCCAGCGGCATCCTTGTCTCTCGTCTCCGATTCGCGCGTCTATGCGTGATACAGCGCATTATCACGCACTGACAAACTGGGTGTTTTCGGCGGGCCAGGGTCTCTGGATGATCGGATGCCTCTCTCGCGCGGTTCACAGGACGCTAGCCGGCCGACGCCAGAGCGGGTACCTTCTACTTTCCTTTCTCGGCAGCTTTCTGCGCTGCTCGTTTCTCGACATCCTTGCAGACCCGGCCCCAAACCCGGCGCACCGAGTTCGCATTAGGTGGCTCACCCCGAGACCCCTTCACGCCCTCCTCCTGCATGATCACCGCGATGCCGTGCCAGGTCCGGCCGAAGATGTTGCGTCTGAGTTCGGCGACCTCGGCGTGGTTGACCCATAACCAAGAGAACACGGCCTCGTGCTGGTTGTAGGGATACCCGGCTTCGAACTTGGCCAGCCAAGCCCGATCTTCCCTTGTGAGTCTGTCACCCACGCGATCGGCCTTCCTCGCCTCGGCGACACAGTCAGTGAGCAGCTTGGATTTTGGATGTTTCATGACTGCAGGATCGCCGGCATCGGCGCGAACGGACAGATGTGGATATTGGACGTAACTGCGTCCATCTCACGCCTATGATCTGACCATGCTGGGTCCGCCAAGCGTCCATGGCGAGCTCCTCAAACATCCACTGCAAGGACCCCGAACGTCTATTATGGGGTGCCCGAACGTCCGTGTCGGGGACCCAGAACGTCCACGCCGCGCCTACCAAACGTCCATTACGAGGACATCAGAAAGGGCCTTCCATACACCAATGCACCTGTCGTGCGCATGGAGCTTCTCCGGAGCGGTATCAGAAGGCACCATGATGGAAGCGCGAAGCGTCAGATGATCAGCAAAAACCGGAGTTCAGATCGTGGAGGAGCGTGGCCATCGTGTTCCTGGTGATTTCCAGCTGGCTGCCAAACCACCATCACCGCACCTGAAACCGGATGGCATCGGTGTTACACAGGCGGCACCAGATTGCCGGATTGTGGAGACGCCCAGATGCCACCGCGTGCCAGGGTGTCCCGCTCGCGCCTGATCTCGCCCGAGCCGGACGAGGCACCTGTTCCTCCCGCCCGCCCTGCGGCCACCCGCAAGAAGGCCGCATCACGCTCCAGGACCCTGAGCGTCGATACCCTGGAACAGCTTGGGGCACGCACGTTGGCCGAGCTGCTGATGGCCGCAGCCCAGACCGACACGGTGCTGGCCCGCTCGCTCCGCCTCGCCCTTGCCGGCACGGACGGCTCCAGCCGGCTCGCGTCGGAAGTGGAGAAGCGCCTGCGCACCCTGGGGCGCTCGAAAGGGTTCATCGCCTGGGACAAGGTACGTCTCCTCGCCCGCGAGCTGGACGGCCTGCGCGAGACCATCGCCGGCCCGCTCGCCGCCAGCGACCCGCGGGCGGCAGTGACGCAGATGCGGCTGCTGCTCGGCCTGGGCGCCGGCGTGTTCGAGCGCAGCGACGACGGCAGCGGCACCCTGGGCGAGGTGTTCCGCCAGGCCGGCGCCGCACTCGGCCGGCTATGGAGCTTGGTCGAAGGCCGCGACCCGGTGGCACTGGCCGCCGAGCTGCTGGCCCTGCTGGACGCTGACGACTACGGCGTGACCGACCGCCTGCTACCAGCCGCCAGCCCTGCCCTTGGGTCCAGTGGGCGAGGCGAGCTGCGTCGCCTGCTGCAGGAGCGGCTGTCCAGGCTGCCGCGCCCGCGGGGGCAGGATGACCATGCCGGCTGGCGGGGCCGCTTCATGCTGTGCGTGCGCTTGTGCGAACTGGCGGACCTGGAGGAGGACGTGGATGCCTTCATCGCAGCCGCCGAGGCGGGCGGACGGGTGGAGGCGTTCGCCGCCGACATTGCCGAGCGCCTGCTCGCCCACCGCCGTCCGGAGGAGGCGCTGGCATGGCTGGCCCGTGCGCCGGCCCGCCACGAGGGCGAGGAGCTCCGCCATGCCGACCTGCGTATCGCAGCGCTGGACGCCCTCGGGCGCAGGCAGGAGGCGCAGGCACTGCGCTGGGAGGCGTTCGGCCGCTGGCTCAGCCCAGACCACCTGCGCCCCTACCTGCGCGGCCTGCCGGACTTCGACGACGTGGAGGCAGAGGGACGGGCGATCGCCCTGGCCCTGGCGCATCCCGACCGCACCCTGGCGCTGTGCTTCCTGGTGGGCTGGCCCGAGCTGCGGGCAGCGAACCTGCTGGTGCGCACCCACCACGGCGAGCTGGACGCCCGGGACTACGCGCGCCTGCGCCCTGCCGCCGACCTCCTGGCCGGGAAGCACCCGGCGGCGGCGACGCTGCTGCACCGGGTGCTGGCGGAGGACGTGCTGCAGCGGGCGTCCTCGCGGCAGTATGTCTACGCCGCGCGCGATATGGCGGCCTGCGTGGCCCTGGCGCCGTTCCTGCCGGAGGAGCCTGGGCTGGAGAGCCACGCGGCGTTCGTCGGCCGGCTGCGCCGCAAGCACCCGCGCAAGGCGGCGTTCTGGGACCTGCTCGGCGACAGCCTGGGCGTGCCGGCCCTGTCGGCCTCGTCGCGCTCGGTGCACTGAGCGCCATGCGCCTGCGGGTGATCGACATCGAGACCACGGGCGAGGCGCCACCGGCCGAGATCATCGAGTTTGGCCGCGTCGACGTGGTCCGGGCAGGGGACGCCTGGGTCGTGGAGCGGCCGATGGCGCGGCTCTACCGCCCGCTGGGTGTCATCCCGCCCGAGACCATGGCTGTGCACCACATCACCACGGCGGACTTCACGCCCGACACCCCGGTGTGCACGCCCGAGCGACTGCGGCAGGCCATCCAGGGCGGCGAGCGGCCGGACGTGCTGGTGGCGCACAACTGCGCCTTCGAGCGCATGTTCCTGGATACGGCCCTGCCCGTCAGCCTGCCCTGGATCTGTACCTACAAGGTGGCGCTTCAGGTCTGGCCCGGGGCGCCGCGGCACTCCAACCAGGTGCTGCGCTACTGGCGCGACCTGAAGCTCGACCCAGCGCTGGCGATGCCGCCGCACCGGGCGGGACCGGACGCCTATGTCACGGCGCACCTGCTGACCGGGCTGCTGGGCTCGGCCGGCGTCGAGCAGATGGTGCAGTGGACCCGCGAGCCGAAGCGCCTGCCGACCTTGCCGTTCGGCAAGCACCGTGGCCTGCCCTGGCCCGAGGCGCCGCTGGATTACCTGCAGTGGATGGCACGCCAGACGGACATGGATGCCGACGCGGTCTGGTGCGCGCAGCAGGAAGTGGGGCGACGCACCGTTTCGCCGGCTGTCCCGATCAGCAATCCGCAAGCGGCGCCAGGCTGACGATCCGTGCTGGCACGCCGACCGGAACCCGGCCTGCCCCCGCACGCTCGTCTGGGCAGAAATCCGGAGCAGCGGTCATGCAGCAGGTCTCGACCCTGGGCGACATCGCCCCCGACAAGCCACTCAAGGTCAGTGTTAACAGGACAGACGTCATCCTCGTCAGGGATGGCGATGCGGTGAGGGCTTTCAGCGCCAAGTGCCCCCACGCCGGTGCTCCCCTCGAGGAGGGCGTGGTGTGCGCCGGCCGCATCGTCTGCCCTTGGCACAAGGCGATGTTCGCGATCGGCGACGGCGCCCTGCTGGAGCCTCCGGCGCTCGACGCGCTGCAGCAGTATCCGGTCCTTGTCGAGGGCGACCGCGTCCTTGTCTCTGCCGAACCTATAACGTTCGCCCCACGCCCCACCGGCACCGACGCACGGACCTTTCTCATCGTCGGTGCCGGGGCGGCCGGAACCGCTGCCGCCGCGGCCCTGCGCGAGTTCGGCTTCGATGGCCGCATCGTCCTGCTCGGCGCCGAGCAGGACGCACCCTACGATCGCACCGCGTTGAGCAAGTTCGTGCTGGAGGGCGGCATGAAGCCCGCCGACGTCTCGCCACTCCGCGACCCAGGGTTCTACGAGCAGCACCGCATCGAGCGGCGGCAGGGCACCGTGACCGGCCTCGACCCGGCCGCCGGCCGCGTGGCCCTCGCTGGCGGCACCGCACTCGACTACGACGCCGTGCTCCTTTCTCCTGGCGGCACTCCGCGCACGCTTGACGTTCCCGGTGCCGACCTACCCGGCGTCCATGTCCTACGCAGCCTGGCTGATGCCCGCCACATTCTGCCCCGGCTTCGCAAGGGCGCGCGTGCCGTCATCGTCGGCGGCGGCTTCATCGGCCTGGAGGCGGCGTCCGCGCTGACCAAATATGGCCTGCAGGTCACCATCGTCAGCCCCGATCCGCTTCCGCTCGAGAAGCCGCTCGGACGCGAGGTCGCGCAGGCTTTGCGCAGGCTGCACGAGGCCGGTGGCGTGACCTTCGTTCCCGGCCACGTCACCCGCATCAACGGCATCTCGCATGCAGCCGGCGTCACCCTGGATGACGGCCGCACGCTCGCCGCCGAACTCGTCATCGTCGGCCTCGGCGTGCGCCCTGCCACCCACTTTGCGGCCTCGCTGACGCTCGACGAGGACGGCGGCATCAGCGTCGACGCCGGCATGCGCGCCGCCGACGCGGTGTTCGCCGCCGGCGATGTCGCGCGCTTCCCGTTCGGCGACACCCCCATCCGCGTCGAGCACTGGCGCGTTGCCCAGCAGACCGCACGTATTGCCGCGCGGTCCATGCTCGGCGGCGAGGCGGCCTGGACCCAGCCGCCGTTCTTCTGGACCTACCACTTCGGCCACCGCATCGAGCTGCTCGGCCACCCGCAGGAGGTCGATGACACCATCGTCGACGGTGACCTGGACGGCATGGATTTCATCGTCCGCCAAATGCGCGACGGCCGCCTGGTTGGCGCGATCGCCTGTCAGCGCGAGGCGGAAATGGCCGTCATTGCGGCGACCCTGGGTACGGCCGCGTAGCCGCGCCTGCGCCATGAACCGGGACAAACAGGGAGTCCTACCCATGGTCACGATCCGCCAAGTCCGGACCGCACCCAGCCTGAGCTTCGATGTTGCAACGAGTGGAGCGGCCAACGCGCCACTTGTGCTGCTGCTGCACGGTTTCGGTGTTTCGCGCCATTTCTGGGACGGACAGCTGAGCGCGCACGGCTGAAGGACACCGGGTGCGGCAAGCTGTTCGAGGAGAAGATCTCCGGCGCTGCCCGGGCCCGGCCTGCGCTGGAGCAACTGCTCCAGGAGCTTCGCGTCGACGATATCCTGGTGGTGACGCGCCTTGATCGCCTTGCTCACTCCACCGCGGAGCTGCTGCGCATCGCCAAGGTCATCCGGGAGAAGGATGCAGGATTGCAGTCACTTGAGGAGCCCTGGGCCGACACCACGACCCCCGCCGGACGCATGGTCCTGACCATGTTCGCCGGCGTCGCCGAGTTCGAGCGCGCCCTCATCCGCCATCGGACCGACGAGGGCCGCCAGGCCGCCAAGCGGCGCGGCGTGTCGTTCGGGCGCCCGCAGAAGCTACGCCCTGACCAGAAGGTGCTCGCCCTCTCCCTGGTGCAAGAAGGCAGGTCCATCAGCGAAGTCGCCAGGACCT
>CAXSFF010000050.1:0-9767 GCA_964236035.1 uncultured Acetobacteraceae bacterium | reverse complement strand
GCACGCCGCGCAGGTCGGCGGCGCGGTTCGCCCGCCGCGCGCCCAGCACGGCAGCAGCGGCGCCGAGCAGCAGCGGCGGCACGCACCATGCCTGCTGCGTAGCCTGACCCAAGATGTCGAACGCCACCCGCACGAGGGCATACGCGCCGACGCCGGTCATGCCCGTGGTCATCAGCGCGGCGGCATGGACGCTTGGCCAGACCGTGCGGAACGGCGCCTTGGCGGCGATGCCGGCCAGCGTCAGCAACACCGCCAGGCCGGCGCGCAGACCCTGGGGCGGAGCCGCGCGCATGGCGTCGAGCCGCAAGTCCCCGCCCGGCGACAGCAGCGCTAGCGCCGCCAGCAGGCAGGCGCCGCCGAGGATGGTCCTGGCGATGACGGCGCCGCCGCCCTGCCGGCCGGCGACCATGGCCCAGCCGGCCAGCGAGAGCAGCTCGAACCCGAGCAGCAGCGACAGCGCGTCGCCGGCCAGCAGGATCAATAGCATGCTCCCCGCCAGCGCCGGCAGCAGCGGGGTCGCAAGCCGGTCCGCCGCGCCGCACAGGCCGCAGGCGATGGCAGCGAGGCACACCGGCAGCATGAAGAACGCGGCCAGCGGGTCGATCGCCAGGGTGATCCCGCCAGGCCCGAACGGCAGGCTCAGCAGGGCAGGGCTGCCGTCCAGGATCGCGGCCAGCGCCAGGATGCCGCCGAGGGCGCCGCCTGCCGCCGTCCCGAATGCGCCGATCCGGCCGCCGCGCGCCGCGGCGAGAAGGGCAATGGCCGCGAACAGGACAAGGAGGGCGGCCAGCGCCGGCAGGATCATGGCCGTAAGGTGCCATGCCGCGCGACGGCGTCAATCGGCGAGCTTGGTCAGATGCCAAAAGGATCGCAGGCCGCCGCAACGCCCTGTTAATGATCCCCTGTTACGGTCCCATGATTATCCCGGAGCAGGTGTTTGATGGAGCCGCTGTGACGTCGCGCGTCGATGATGGCGAAAGCAAGCTTCGCCGGGCGCTGCCGGCCCTGCTGAGTCCGGCAAGCTGGAGCGCTGCCATTCGCCTCGCGATGACCGGCGGCGTCATCGTTGCCATCGTGGTGGCGCTTACCGTCGGGTTGGTGGAATGGCAAGTCAGGGCGGCCTGATCGGCCGGGCGCAGGATCGGCTCCAGGTCAACCTGCGGCTTGCGCATGACCTGCTGGGCGATGGCCCCGGCGCAGCGATCTCGCGCCTGCCGGACGGACGCCTGCGCACCGCCGGCGGCCAGGTGCTGGATGGCGACGATGCGTTGGTGGACAAGGTGCGCGCGATCGCCGGCGGCACGGCAACCATCTTCAATGGCGACCTGCGCATCTCGACCAACGTGAGGCTGCCTGACGGCCGCCGCGCGGTCGGCACCCCGCTCGCACGCGGCCCAGTCTATGATGCCGTGATCGGGCAGGGCCGCGTCTTCAGCGGCGAAGCGGACATCCTCGGCATCACCTACTTCACGATCTACGAGCCGTTCAAGGACGCGCAGGGCGTCGTCATCGGCATCCTTTATGTCGGCGTCCTGAAGGCAACGTACCTGGCCATACTCGAAACGGTGGAACATGGCGCGATCCTGGTCGGCGCGGTGCTAACCCTGCTCGGGGCGGCGGCGATATTCTTTGCCGTGCGGCAGGCCTTTCGTCCGTTCGACAGCCTGCGCAGCGCCATGGCGGCCCTGTCCCGTGGGGAGCTGGATGTCCCCATACCGGCGCTCGGCCGCAAGGATGAGATCGGCCGCATGGCGCAGATGGTCCAGGTGTTCAAGGACAATGCGGTCGCCAGCCGCGCGGAGCAGGCCGAGCACACGGCGGAGCAATGCCGCAAGACCACGCGGGCGGAGCACATGGCCGCTTGCGTCGCCGAGTTCGAGTTGCAGACCGGGCAACTGGCCGGACAGACGGCGGCGTCTGCCAGTCAGCTGCACAAGACCGCGCAACGGATGACCGGCACGGCGAACCAGGCCGACAGCGATGCCGCCAAGCTTGGGGCCACAGCGGCGGAGGTGTCGACTGCGGTCCAGTCTGTCGCCGTCGCCGCCGGCCTGCTGTCGAGCTCGGTTTCCGGAGGGAGTGGCCGCATCAAGCACTTCGCCCAGCAGACAACGCTGGCGGCTGCCGCTGCCCGGCAAACCGACGAGGTGGTGCGGGCGCTGGCGGACGGAGCGGAGCAGGTCAGCGTCGTCGCCGCCCAGATACAAAGCATCGCCAACCAGACCAAGATGCTGGCCCTGAACGCCGCCATCGAGGCAGCCAGCGCCGGCGAGGCGGGGCACGGTTTCGCCGTGGTCGCGGCGGAGGTCAAGCTCCTGGCGCAGCAAACCGCACGGGCGACGCGCGAGATCGATCTGCAAGCGGCCCGCATGCAGGCCGCCACCAGGAATGCCACCGGCATGATTGGCGGCATCACGGTGATCATCGATCAGGTTACGCAGATGACCGCCGCCGCCACGCACGCCATCCATGACCAGGCGGCGGCGACGCGCGACATCGCCAGCAACGCCGCTCAGGCCGCCCAGGCCACCCAGGGCCTGGCCAGCACCATCATCAGCGTCAGTACCGGCGCGGCCGAAACCGGCGAGGTCGCATCGAGGCTGCTTGACGCCTCCGGAGAGATGTCACACCAAGCCGACGCGCTGAGTCAGGAGATGAAGCATTTCCTGATGCGGGTTCAGGTGGCTTGAGGCCTATGCCCTGGGAGCCAACGGCTTCTAACCGGGATGGCTTGCCGGCTGGGGAGCCGCCTGGCCCATCTCCTTGGCGGCGCGCAGCGTCTGCAGGTAGGTGATGATGTCGCGCCGACGGGCCGGGTCGGGGATGCTCATCGGCATCAGCGCGCCGGGGACCAATGCCTGCGGCCCCGCCAGCCAACGGTCCAGGCTGTCCGCGTCCCAGACGATGGCGGAGGCGGCCAACGCGCTGGAATAGGGGTAGCCGGCCACGGTCCCGGCGGTGCGGCCGACCACGCCGGCGAGCTTCGGCCCAGCCACCGCGTGGTCGACGGCGTGGCAACCGCTGCAATTGGCGGCAAACAGCTTCGACCCGGCCTCCGCATCGGGCGGGGCATCCGTGAAGCGCGCCAAGTCGCTGGCGCCATCCGGGTTAGCGGAGGGGAAGAAGGTGTACGACAGCGTGATGTTGCGCACGTCGCGGGTGTCGGGGTCGTCGGCGAAGCGCGGGTCGACGAAGAAGTCGACCGGCATCTCGACCTTCTGGTGCGCCGCCAGCTTCTCCTCGGTGAAGCAGAAGCATTGGATCTTCTTGAAGTACGACCCGGCGGCGTCCGGCGTCACGTTGAACGCGGCATGGCCGACGATGTCGTGGTCGGACAGGTTCTCGGCCTCGAAGAACACCAGCGTGTCCTCGCCGAGGTGCACGCTGACCTTGTCCTGCACGGGGACGAAGCGCCACGCCATGCCAGGCGCCACGTGGGTGAAGAAGCTGACGTTGACGTTGCGCCCGGTCGCCTTGGCATCGTTGGCGACGACCCGCTGCGTGGTGCCTCCGGCGCCGGTGGCCTGGCAGAACAGGCGGTAGAGGGTGACCGAATACGACACCAGCGTGGTCATCACGGCCAGCGTCGCCAACAGGCCGCCCAAGGTGCCCAACAATTTCAGTCGCCGCGATATCACGAACCCGCTGCCTTGTGGGATGGCTATGCCCTCTCCTAGATAGACCGCGCTGGCGGCATTGGAAGCCTCATGCGCCGGCGACGGATGCCGGCCGACCGCGCGGCGCGCGCCGCGTGGGGGCGACGCGCGTCACCTGGCCCCGGCCTCGCTTGATGTTGCGTTGCATAATAGGTGGGCAGGTGCCACAACGGCGCGCCTTCTGAAGCCGGAAAGCGCCCCTGTCAGGTTATCGCCATCTGTCATGAAGGAATGATAGACCTGATGACAGTCTCGCGGCATGGCTCGGGATGACCGAAGTCGGTGCACATTGGCGGTGATCGCCGTGCCGGTCGCGTTGCGCGGCAACCGCCTCGCTGCCGGAGGCGAGGTTGCCAAGAACGACGGCCGTGCAGCGGCTGCAAAGCAATAGGTGCTGAATGCGTGTCGCCGTTGTCCACGACTGGCTCTACACGCTCGGAGGGGCAGAACGGGTGCTCAAGAGCATCCTGCGCTGCTATCCGGACGCGGATCTGTTCACCCTGTTCGACGTGCTGTCGCCCGAGGACCGCGCCTGGGTCGGCTACACCAAGGCGACCACCAGCTTCATGCAGCGCCTGCCGGGGATCGCCAAGCGGCACCGGTCCTACCTGCCGCTGATGCCGATGGCGATCGAGCAGCTCGATGTCAGCGGCTACGACCTGGTCATCTCCAGCAGCTACGCCGTCGCCAAGGGCGTGCTCACCGGGCCTGACCAGGTCCACGTCTCCTATGTCCATTCGCCGATGCGGTATGCCTGGGACCTGCAACATCAGTATCTGTACGAAAGCAAGCTGACGCGCGGGCTGAAGAGCGGCATCGCCCGGGCCATCCTGCACTACATGCGGATGTGGGACACGCGCACCGCCCAGGGCGTCAGCGCGTTCGCCGCCAACTCGGCCTTCGTGGCCCGCCGCATCCGCAAATGCTACGGCCGCGAGGCCCGCGTGATCCACCCGCCGGTGGATGTGTCGCCGACGCTGACGCCATGGGTGCGGGAGCGCCATTTCCTGCTTGCATCCCGCCTGGTCGGCTACAAGAACGTCCGCAACGTGATCGAGGCGTTCAAGCTGTTGCCGGACCAGCAGTTGATCATTGCCGGCAATGGGCCGGAAAAGGCGCGGCTGCAGGCTTTGGCGGGGCCGAACGTCACCTTTGCCGGGTTCGTGCCGGATGCCGAGCTGCGGCGCCTGATGGGCACCGCGCAGGCGTTCGTGTTCGCCGCGGAGGAGGATTTCGGCATCGTCCCCGTCGAGGCGCAGGGGGAAGGCACCCCCGTGATCGCGCTGGGCCGCGGCGGTGCGCGAGAGACGGTGATCACCGAGGGTCCGGGCCGCACGGGGCTGTTCTTCGACGCGCCCGAACCCGAACGCATCGCCGCCGCCGTGCGCGAGTTCCTGGCGGCCGGCGACGTGTTCGACCCCCAGGCCTGTCACGCGCAGGCGCTGCGTTTCGGCGCCCCGCTGTTCGAACGGCAGCTGGTCGCGCTGGTGGACGAGGAGCTGGCCCTGTTGCGGAGCGACATGAACGCTGCCCGCGCCCGCGTGCCGTTCGAGCTTGTCTCGGTGGAGTAGCGCCAGCTTTCAGCCGTCACAGGGGGAGCGAGGATGAGTGTCAAACGCCTCCTCGCCGCCACACTGCTGGCTGGCGGTGTGATGCCCGTCGCGGCAAGGGCTTGGGTGGAGCGCGACAGGCTGAAGACCATCAAGCGCCAGATGTATGGCCGGGCCAGCCTCGACCTGCTCGCAGCATGATTACCAAAACCGGCCAAGAATCCGTTCCATGGCGTGACCCATACTGCCAGGATCGGTCTCCAATACAGCGGAAGGCGTGTGATGGACACACCCGTGCCGTCCAGTCGCCGCCTCGACCTGGACTGGTTGCGGATCACTGCCTTCGGGCTGCTGATCCTTTACCATGTCGGGCTACTCTACGTGCCTTGGCCTTACCATGCCAAGAGCCGGCACAGCCTTCCCGCACTGGTGCCGGTGCTCGAAGCGGTCAACCCTTGGCGCTTGTTGCTGCTGTTCCTGATCTCGGGCGTCGCGACGCGCTTCATGGCGCGCAAGCTGAGCCTGGGACGGCTGCTTTCGAGCCGCAGCATGCGCCTGCTGCTGCCCTTGGTGTTCGGGGTGCTTGTCGTCGTGCCGCCGCAATCCTTTGTGCAAGCGATGGAGCAGTACGGCTACACAGGCAGCTACTTCCATTTCTATGGGGCCGATTACCTTGGTCGCGCGCGACGCCTCTGCAACCCGGCGGGCTGCCTTGCGCTGCCGACTTGGAATCATCTCTGGTTCGTACTCTACCTCTACATCTACACCGTTCTCCTGATCGGGCTGCTTGCGCTGTGGGGCCAGGTCGGGTCGCTCCTCCGGCCGACTATCGCCATCGTGACGTCGGCACCGGCGCTCTACGTGCTGCCCCCCTTGTTCCTGGTGGCCGCGCGGGTCCTGCTCTATCTCTTCTACCCGCCCAACGACGCGCTGCTGGGCGATTGGTACGACCATGCCACCTACGCCGGTGCTTTCCTGTTCGGCTATGCCATCGCGGAGCATGAGGCGGTTTGGACGGCCGCCGAACGGTGGCGGTGGCCGGCGCTGGTGTTTGCGGCGCTGCTTCTCCCCTCGGTTTGGCTGGGAGGAGGCGTGCTCCTTGTGTCGCCCCTGGGCCACTTGGCCTTCGCGCCGCTGCTGGCGGTGCCGCTTTACCAGTGGGCCGCCCTGGTCGCCGTATGCGGGTTCGGAGGATGTTGGCTGCCGCGAACCGACGGACCCGCCCGGCGCTACCTGACTGGGGCCGTATTCCCCTGCTACATCGTCCACCAGACCGCGCTCATCCTGTGTGCCCACGCGCTCCGTCCCTTGGCGCTGCCCCTCGTCCTTGAGGCCGCCACGGTTGTGGCCGTCACGGCTGCCGCGTGCCTGGCCACCTTCGAGGCCGTGCGCCGGGTTGCGGTACTGCGTCCCTTGTTCGGCCTGCGGCCCCTCGTGAGAGGACAGTTGCTCCATGCGCGTTGAATGGGCCGGGATCGCCGGAACGGGAGCTAACCGCTTCGACGGCATGAAGTTCAATCGTTGTCGGCGGCCTGCGGCGCGGGCCGCAGGCCGAGGATCGACTGCGGCATGCGTCCTGCGCCGGTCGGCGAGGATTGCACGCCGTCGAAGCGTGGCCGCGCCATCGCCCGCTGATAGGCGCGCAGGATGGCGCTCGGCGCCGTCTCCTCGGGCGTGACTAGCAGGCCGACGCGGCGGGCGGCGATGCCCAGCGAGGCCCGGCTGGTGATCACGGCGAACGGAGCCGCCAGCAGCAGGCCGGGCAGCAACGTCGCCACCCAGGCCAGAGGGGCGTGTTGCAGCGGCAGCACCGCCGCCAGCCAGACCGCCGCCGCCAGCGCCGGGCCGCGCATGCAGCGCAGCGCCTCTGGCCAGGACACGCCGCGGTCGTCGCGCGGCTGCGCCTCCCAGCCGACGGCGCGGCCGAGCAGGTTGGTCACGATGAACCGGGTGTACAACACCAGCGAGACGGGGGAAGTGACCATCGCCGCCATCTGTTCCACGGCGGCGCTGGCCAGCAGGCGCAGGCGGCCGCCATAACCGGCAGCGGCCTCACGGTCGGCCAGCACGACGGCCAGGGTGCAGAGCTTGGCACCATACAGCACCACCAGCACCAGGGTCAGCAGCGCCGTGTGCTCCCAACGCCCAGTGCCGAGCAGGGCCGCCGTGGCGCTGCCGCCTTGCCAGGCATCCACCGTCGCCAGCGCGGCGAAACCGACGCCCAACGGCCCGCTGAGGTAGTTCAGCACGCCGACGCCCAGATGGTAGCGCCCGGTCGGACGCAGCCCGGGGGCGCCGACCACGCCGAGATGCTGCAGGTTGCCCTGGCACCAGCGGCGCTCGCGCTGGGCGAAATCGACCATGTTGGCAGGCAGCGCCTCGTAGCTGCCCTCGATCTCCGGCACCACCCAGACCTCCCAGCCGCCGCGGCGCATCAGGGCGGCCTCCACCACGTCGTGGCATAGAATCTCGCCGCCGAACGGCGCCCGGCCGGGCAGCACGGGCAGCTCGCAATGCGCCACGAACGGGGCGATGCGGATGATGGCGTTGTGGCCCCAGTAGTTGCTGTCGGCCTGCTGCCAGAACGCCAGCCCCTCGACCAGCAGCGGCCCGTACAGCCGTGCCGCGAACTGCTGCGCGCGGGCGAACAGCGTCTCCCGCCCGACCGGGTAGGGCACGGTCTGGATGATGCCGGCGCGCGGGTTGGCGTCCATCAGCCCGATCATGCTGGCGATCGACCCGGCGGTCATCAAGCTGTCGGCGTCCAGCACCACCATGTAGTCGTAGTTGACGCCATGGTTCTCACAGAAGTCCGCGATGTTGCCGGCCTTGCGCCGGATGTTGGCGACGCGGCGGCGATAATGGATGGCCGGCCCCGCCGATCGCGGCAGCGCGGCATAGGCGGCGGCCTCGGCGGCGGCGAGCGCCGGGTCCTGGGTGTCGCTAAGGATGAAGATGTCGACGCCGTCCAGATCGAACCCGGCGATTGCCCGCGCCATCACCTCGACCGCGGTGAACACGGTATGCGGGTCTTCGTTGTAGACGGGGAACACGAGCGCGGTGCGGCTGCTGCCGTTCGGCGCCGCCTGCATCCGGCGGCGGCGCGACAGCAGGCGCACGGCCGTCCCCAGGATGCCGGGCCAGCCCAGCAGTGACAGGTGCGCGAGGTTGGCCAGCAGCAACGCCAGCAACGGCCAGCGCAGCCAGTCGTCGGTCTCGGCCGTCAGCCGCACCGCAAGCCAGAAGCCCAGCAATGCCAGGCTCGCCACGGGGCCGACGAAGCTAAGGCGGCGCCAATTCAAGTTGCGAGCCGCCAACGCCGGCCCGCAGGCAGACCCCGCAGGGGAGCGGGCAGCAAAGCCGGTGTCGTCCAGATCGCGCAGACTGTCAAAATGGTGCATCGTTTCGATCGTTCGGAGCAAGGGCCACGGATGCGGCGTTAGCTGGTCAATCTCATCACATTATGGCTGACGCAAGGCGTGAGACGGGCAACGGGATGGCAGCGGGTCGTGCTCAGGCGAACGGCAACGAACCTTTTCCCAGGAAGCGTTCCGCCGGCCAGTCGCCGCCCTCACGCCAGGCGAAATCGCGCAACGCGACGCTCGCCGCGTCCGCGCCTTGGAACTGGAAGCCGACCTGGCTGGCATAGGCGCGCGCGGCGGCCACCTTGCGATCGAGCGCAGCGGCGATCGGGACGGTGCGCGACGGCAGGCCTACCATCTCCCCGGCTGCGTCTGGATCGCGCATCGCATAAGGCGTGTCGCGGTAGAACAGCGTGCGGTCGGCAGGTGCCGCCTGCTGCACGGCGGCGATCATCACCCGATGGTCGACGTGGTTGCCGAGGCCCTGTGGCGCCAGCACCAGGTCCGGCGCATGATGGGCGACCAAGTGCGCCAGGATCGGCGTCAGGCCGGGGTCGTCACCAGGCAGCATGGCGCCGAACAGCGCCGGGGCGGAGTGATAGCCCCGATGCGGCGCCTCCGGCAGGTCGAGCCACAGCACCTCGTCGAAGCCGAGGATGCCGCCGGCGACCAAGTCCTCGGCGCGGCGCAGGGCCATGTAGTCGATGTCGGGTGGCAGGCCCTTGTCCAGTTGGCACGCAAGCGCGAACCCCGTCGCCGGCACCACGGAGCGGGTGAACGCCGTCGCCAGCACTGTCTCCCACCCCGCATCGGCCAGCAACGCCGCCAGCCCCCCGCAGGAGAACACGGCGTCATCCAGGTGCGGGGACAGGAACAGGGCGGTGGGCACGTTATAGCAGATGCGGTTCAGTGCGGAACCGGCAAGGAGTCGATGGCAGCTCCAGCGGCCAATCGCGATCGGGCGCCGTGCCCGCCAGCGCGCCGTACACCGCCATGATCTGCTGCCCCACCGTCCGCCACGAATAGACCCGGCGGCACTCGTCCAGCGCGGCGTCGGCCAGGCGGTTGCGCAGCGCAGAGTCGGTGATCACCCGGCGCAAGGCGGCGGTCAGCGCGGGAACGTCGCCCGGGTCGGTCAGCAGGCCGTTGTCGCCGTCGCGGATGCAGTCCACCACGCCGACGGCGCGGCAGGACACGAC
>CAXSFF010000049.1:0-9841 GCA_964236035.1 uncultured Acetobacteraceae bacterium | reverse complement strand
GTAGCCGGCCAGCGCCACGGCCTGCAGTTTGCCGGAGAACGAATAGTTCACGCCGCCCAGCACTTCGTAGCCGATCGAGTTCGGCCTCACCTGGCCGCCGAGGTCGGCGATGTATATGGAGTCGATGACCCGCGTCACCAGCACCAGATTGCGGTCCAGGCCTTCGCCGTACCGGGCCGTCAGCCCGCCGACGTAGACATCGCGGTCATGGACCTTCTGGCTGAAGGTGCTGCCGGGCAACACCGTGTCGTCATAGCGATAGCCGACGTACTCGGCGTTCGGCTCGAGCTGGAACCGTGCGAATGCCGTGTTGTAGCGCGCCTGTATGTCGGTGACCTTGAAGCCTATCGGCGTGGTGACGGAACTGTTGTCCAGGCCGGTGGGCAGCAGGTGCTGGTAGATTTCGCTGACGCCCAGGCTGAGCCTGTCGCGTCCGATGTCGAGGCTGCCGCCGACCGAGGCGTTCCAGTTGGTGTTCGACTGCTGCTTCTGGTCCAGGTACTGCTGGCTGCTCAAGCCGAAGGTTCCCCCCAGCGTGTTGCGGCCGAGATCGGGGGTGATCGTCACCGTGGGCGACGTGTTGACGAAGGCGCTGCCGACGGAAGGCCTGGTCCCCAGCACGTTGCTGGCGAAACCGATCGATTCGTCGAGCTGCGGCCGGATGACCACGTCGCCAAGCCGTATCCCCAACGGGTCGTACTCGGTTTGCGGACGTGCCGCGATGAAGGCGCTGCGGTCGTTGTCGATCCCCAAGACGGAGGGGCTGAGATACTGGTCGAACCGTTGCGCGTTGACGGGGCAGGGGTGGAGACCAGCCAGTACGGCGGCCGCGGCGAGCGCGGCCGCACCGGCGGGCAACCGGACCCGCGATGTGCTGCCACCAGCCGCAAGGTCAGGTCCGCAGTTCAAGTCCATCCAAAAAGCCCTGTGCTTGCATGCTGAGATGACCTTTGCGAAACCGGCGCGTCGCCGTGATACAGGCGACGGTTGCAGGCCACAACATGCAATTCGATTGGGAGAACCGGGATTCCGGCCCTGCACGGTCGCAGCCGGTCTTTCGGGCATCGCAGGTTGCTTCGCGCCAGATGGTAAATATCTCGTGATTTCGCGGCTTTTTTTTACGGCCGAAGCACGGCCCGATGACGAAGACCCACGGGATTCCTTTGCTAAACAGGTGAAGTGCCGGCATTAATCCGATGGGAGCAGCCGACGTGGGCAGCCATCCGCGGCTAGACTCTTGGCTTGCTATTAATGTTATTAACTTTTATGCATTGATAATATTTCGACATTGCTGAAAGCCGGGTTATGATGCGGTGCAGCATAAACTTAATCCCCGAGGGAAAATGTTCATGTCCCTAGAAACTGCGAATTTCGAGACTGCCGATTTCACCGGAGCCACTTCCAGCTTCCGCACCGACGGGCTGGTTCCATCGAGCGGGGCCAATGGCGTCGGCGCCAGGCCCTTCGTCGACGCCAAGGCCGCTGGCGCCATGGCCGGCCGGGCGTCCTGGCCTGCTGGCGGACCGCCGCTGGAGCGCCATGGCGCCGCAGCCGACCGCAGCCGGCCGCTGGTGTCGGCGGCGGTGTTCACTGCGTCCATCCAGGCCTTCGACGTTCTGACGCTCCTGGCCGGCGGGTTTGTTGCCAGCCGCTGCTCCGCCGCATTCGACAGCGGGATGACGGTCGGCCAATCGGTGGTGGAGACCATGATCGCCGCCGGGTTCGCCGCAGTCGTGCTGAAACAAACGGGCGCCTACCGTCCGAACCGGCTGTCCAATTTCCGCTCGCGGCTCCGCTTGGGCCTGTTGGCTGCCATGACCGGGGGGGCGGCCACCGCCCTTTGCGCCGCGCTGATGCCAGGCTCTGTGGCGAGCCTCGAACTCTGGCCGGCGTTCTGGCTGTTGATCGCCGGCGGCCTGGTGGCCGCGACGACGGCCATCACCGCCAGCCTCGTCCGCTCTCCCGTCAACCAGGACCGGCTGACGCAGCGCGTGGCGGTCATCGGCGCCACGGGATACGGCCAGAAGTTCATCGCCCAGGTCAAGGCGAACGCCGACGGCCAGGCAGCGTTCGTGGGTCTTTACGATGACGACGCGCCGCGGCGCGCACGACCGAACCAGGAGCTGTCGGCCATCGGCGAAGTGCCCGGCCTTGGCAGCCCCGTGCTTGGCAGCATCGAAGACCTCGTCCTGCGCTGCCGTCGCGAACGCATCGATGCGATCGTTCTGGCCCTGCCGCTGTCCGACCACGACCGGATCGCACGCTCGCGGGCGGCCTTGCGCACGGTGACTACGAACATCTATGTCGCGGCGGAAATCCTCGAACTCACCTGCAAGACCAGCCAGGTCGACCGGATCGGCTCCAACCCGGTGATCAAGGTCGGCAGCCGTCCCCTGAACGATTGGCAAACGGCTCAGAAGGGCGCCATGGACTTCGTCCTCTCCCTCATCCTGATCATCGCCACCTTGCCGATCATGGCGATCATCGCCCTGCTGATAAAGCTCGACAGTCCTGGCCCGGTCCTGTTCCGTCAGCCGCGGCTTGGCTTCAACAACAACATGTTCGACGTCTACAAATTCCGCACCATGTATCACCACATGGCGGACCTGAACGCCGACCGTCAAACCACGCGCGGCGACAAGCGCATCACCCGCATCGGCCGCCTGCTGCGCAAGACCAGCCTTGACGAGGTTCCGCAGCTGCTGAACGTGCTGCGCGGGGACATGTCCCTGGTCGGCCCGCGCCCGCACGCGGCGAACACCAAGGCCGGCGAGCATCTTTTCCACGACGTGGTGGCCGACTATGCCGTGCGCCACCGCGTCAAGCCCGGCATCACCGGGTGGGCGCAGGTCAACGGCTGGCGCGGCGAAACCAGGACGCGGATGGAGATCGAGCAGCGGGTCGCCCATGATTTCCACTACATCGACAACTGGTCTCTGCTTCTGGACATCAAGATCCTGGTGTTGACGGTGGTGCGCGAGCTGAACAGCAAGGTGGCTTTCTAGCTGCGATCGGAGTTACTTGCTTGGGCCAGGCCGCGGGGGCGGCAGCCCAAGCCTCCAACAAAGACGCGATGGGCAGCAGTCGGGCATGACGCAACCGATGCGGGTGGCAAGACGCGGCATCCTGCCGGCACGATACTGGCACACATCATCGTACTGGTACCAGATTGCACCATTCGCTTGTTCCACAGCCGCCTCCCGACGCAGCGGCTATCGACGCTGCCAACAAAAAGGCTTTGCCTTAATGGATACGAACCTGTTTCAGATCGGCAGTGGCTGGTCGCCCGAGCACAAGGGCGGCGCGGAAACCGTGTTCTACAATCTTTTCCGCGATTTGCAGGGTGTCGGTTTCTCCGTCCGCGGCGTCGTGCCGGGCTCCGAAGCCATTAAGCGCGACACCGATGGCAGGATGCAGGGCTTCATGGTCAAAGGCGCATCATTGCCGCAGCGTGGCTTGGCGATCCGACGGTCGGCCCGTGACAGCTTCACGGCGGCGCGGCCCCATGTCGTCGCGTCCCATTTCGCCTTGTACACCCTCCCTATCCTCGATCGTATCTCGCAGTACCCGCTCGTGGTGCACTTCCATGGTCCGTGGGCGATGGAAAGTTCGGTCGAGGGCGGCGGCGGCGCCACCGTGCTGGCGAAGAAGACCATCGAGAGCTTGGTCTATCGCCGGGCCCAACGCGTGATCGTGTTGTCGGAGGCGTTCGGAAAGCTGTTACACGACTATTACAAAGTGCCGGAGGCGTCGATCAGGGTCGTGCCCGGCGGCGTGGACTGTGACCGCTTCGATATACCTATGTCCAGGGCCGCGGCGCGTGAGGCCCTCGGTTGGGATGAAGGGCGACCGATCCTGTTCGCGGTCCGCCGGCTGGTCAAGCGCATGGGCCTGGATCGTCTGGTCGATGCGATGGGCATCGTGCGGCGGTCGCCGGGTCGCGGCAACCGCGACGTGATGCTGCACATCGCGGGGTCCGGACCGGAGCGTGCCACGCTGGAGGCTCAGGTGGAAGCGCTTGGCCTGTCGGATTGCGTACGGTTCGAAGGTTTCATGGCTGACGACCTGTTGCCGCTCGCCTACCGTGCCGCCGACGCCACCCTGGTGCCGACGGTGGACCTGGAGGGTTTTGGCCTGGTCGCCGTCGAATCGCTGGCTGCCGGCACGCCGGTCCTGGTGACGCGGGTCGGCGGGCTGCCTGAGGTGGTGTCCGGCCTGTCCGGGGCGATGGTGCTGGACGGCGTCGATGCGCAGGGCATCGCGGACGGCATCGCCAAGGCGCTCGGCGATCCGGCGTTCCTGCCCGGCGCCGAGGATTGCCGCAGCTACGCTCGAAACAAGTTCGACTGGCGTGTTATCGTCCCACAGATTGCTGACGTATACCGGGAGGTTTTGTGATGCCCGACATGAACTCGCTTCCAGCGATCCGGCCTGAGAGCTGGCCCAAGAGCGGTGGCGGCGGATTCGACGAGGGTTTTGATCCGCAAGGCGCAGACAAGGGCGGCGTGACCCCGATCCAGGTCGCGTTGCAGCGGAAATGGAGCATCCTCGCGTTCGCCGCCGTGGTGTCGACGATCACCTGGTTCGTGGTCAAGCAACTGCCCGTGCTCTATTCGGCCACGGCGACGGTCATGTTGGACACGCGGCAGCCACGTGTCGGCAGCGGCGACAGCTTGTTGACGTCGCAGGTCGCTGCGCCGGAATTGATCCGGACCCGCATGGAGGCGCTGCGGTCGCCCCAGCTGGCCCAGGAGGTCGTCCGGCAACTTCAACTGACCTCCTTGCCTGAATATTGCAGCACGCCGCTGAGCTTCAGGGAAAAAGCCGAGACCTACGTGCGCAAGCTCTCAGGGCACGAGAACGCCGCACCGCCGGCGCGGCCCTGCACGGCCACCGTGGCAGAGGTCGCCGGCAAGGTCGCGTCCGCAGTGACGTTCGGCACCGACGGACGCTCGTTCTTCATCCAGATCGCCGCCCAGGCGGGCGACCCGGAGCTGGCAGCGAAGATCGCCAACGCCTACGTCAGCAATTTCGTCGCCGACCAGCGCGCGAACCAGGTAGGGTTGACCGAGCAGGCCAACACCTGGCTCAGCGCGCACAACACGGAGCTGCGGTCCGCCGTCCTGACCGCCGATGCCGCGGTGCAGCGGCAGCGGCAGGGGGGCCAGCTCGCCAGCCTGCACGGCGAGACGCTGCTTGCCCAGACCTTGTCGGACGCCAACTCGCAGCTCAGCACCGCCACCAGCGACCTGGCGCAGAAGCGCAGCACGCTCAGCAGCCTTGAGGGAGCCGCCCGCTCCAGCGCCGCGTCGCTGGACTCCAGTTCGTTGGCCCTGAGTTCGCCGATCATCCAGAAGCTGCTCGACCACGAGAGCACGCTGGCGACCGCGCAGGCGGAGATGTCGACCCGGCTTGGCAGCGCGAACTCCCAGGTCATCGCCAACGCCGCCCAGCTGGACCGGGTCCATCAGCAGATCCGCACCGAGATCAACAAGGCCGTGGTCGCGTTGCGCGGCGAGGTGGCGGCGCTGGAGGCCCGGCGGGCCGGCCTGGCGAGCAACGTCCAAGCCTTGCAGGGTCAGGTCGGCGGCCAAGGCATGTCGGCGATGCAGCTGTCGGATCTGGAGCGCGATGCAACCTCCGCCCGCAGCCGCTACGACGCGGCGGCGGTTCGGCTCGAGCAGATCCGCATCGAAGCCGCCACGGAACGCGCCGACGTCCAGCCTCTGGTAGAGGCCATCCCGTCCCCGGTTCCCTCGTTCCCGCGCACGCGGATGATCGTCACCGGCACGTTCATGGCGTCGCTGGGGCTTGGCGCAGGCCTGGCGTTCGCGCTGGCGATGATGTCCCGCATGTTTACTGACCCGAGCCAGATCGAGCAGCTGACCGGCACCTATGTGCTTGGCCTGTTCCCGAAGCCGCTGCGCCGCCGCAACAAGCCGCAGGACCTTGTCCTCGACAACCCGACCTCGCGCGAGGCCGAGGCGTTGCAGGGCGTGTTCTCGAACTTGATCGGCAACCGCTCCCACTCGGATGCCCGATCGGGCTGGGCGGTGATGGTGACCTCCGCCTTGCCGGGTGAGGGCAAGACCTCGTTCTCGGTCGCGCTGGGGCGTGCGGCGGCAAGCCGTGGCCTGTCGGTCGTGGTGGTCGACTGCGACCTGCGCCGCTCGACGATGAACGCGCTGTTCTCCGGCGGGCTCGAGCGGCCGCTGGCGGAGGAGATCACGGTCGAAGGCCCGGAGCCGGCCAGGACGCCGGGGTTCGCCGAGCTTTCGCTGGAGCGCTCCACGGGAATGCGGGTGCTGATCGCCCCGCCGCCATCCCGGCACCCGCACGCGATGCTGGCCTCCGCCGATCTGCCGCGCGCGCTGAAGCAGCTCCGCGCCAACCACGACGTCGTCATCATCGACACGCCGCCGGTGCTGGCCGTGCCCGACGCCATCAACCTGGCTGGGCTGGCCGATGACGTGGTCATGTTGGTGGATTGGGGCCACACCCGGCGTTCGGCGGTGCTCGCCGCCTTGAAGGTGCTGCGCCGGACCCGGGTCCAGGTCAGCGGCATCGTGCTGTCGAAGGTGGATCTGAAGCGGTTCGGCCGCAAGACGGGGCGGGAGAGCCACTATGCGATGCTGCATCAGTCCTATTACACGTCGACCCGCAGCTGAAAGTAACGGGTCATAGTCATCCACCCTCGACTGGCCGCACTTCCCGGCGTGCCGGCGCTTCGCGGCGCGTATTCCTTCGCCATGACGACCCTGAACCGCCGGGCGAACGTGAAGGCGGTCGTGCTGGTGATGGCGATGCGGGTCGTGGCGCTGGGCGGGAACGTCTGCTGCGGCCTGCTGACGGCGGCGTTCCTGGGGCCGGACGGGCGTGGCGTCCTGGCGGCGCTGCTGCTCTCGCCGACGGTGCTGTCGCCACTCTCCACGCTTGGGCTGCATGCCTCTTTGGTCTACAACCTCCGCTCCGATCCGGGCAACCAGTCCCGGTATTTCGGTTCCGCCATCGTCCTGATCGGGGCCGCCAGCGTGGTGGCGACGGGGCTGGGATACTTCCTGATCCCGTACGGGCTTCGCCGCTATGACGCCGAGACGATCAACCTGGCCCGCATGCTGCTGTTCATCATGCCGTTCACGGTGCTGTCGCCGTTGATGACGGGAGTCCTCGAAGCGCACGGCAAGTTCGGCGTGGCCAACCAGACGCTTTACTTCGTGAGCCTGACTGCGTTGACGACGCTGGTGGTGCTGGCGGCAGCTGGCTGGCTGACGCCGCTGACGGCGTCGCTGGCCTATGTGTGTCCCGCGTTCCCGGCGTTCTTCTACCTGATGTTCCAGGCTCGGCGCGTGTTGAAGCCGGTCTTGACCGTCGCGGCGCCTTATCCTGGGCGCCTGCTTCGCTTCGGCTTGCGCTTTTACGGGGTGGACGTGCTTGGTTCGGTGTCCGGCTATCTCGACCAGCTCGTCATCGTGTTGCTGCTGGACCCTTCGGCAGTCGGCGCCTACGCGGTTGCGTTGAGCCTGTCGCGAGTGATGGGCGTGGCCCAGGGCGCCGTCGCCACGGTCCTGTTCCCCTCCATCGCTGGCCGCGCGGCCAGCGACGTCGTGGAGATGGTCGGCCGCACGGTGCGCATCACCACCGTGGTCAACTTGTCAGCCGCGCTTGCCACCGGGCTTGCCGGGCCGTCGCTGCTGCTGCTGATGTATGGCAACCGCTTCGCCGCCGCGTTGGTGCCCTTCCTGGTGCTGCTGGGGGAAGTCGTGGTGACGAGCGCCGCCCGCACGCTGGCGCAGGCGTTCAGCAGCACTGGCCGGCCGAGTGCCGTCACCGCCATGGAGGTTGTCGGCGTGCTCACCTCGCTGGTGGCGATGCTGGTCCTGGTGCCGCCCTTCGGCATCGTCGGGGCCGCTTGCTCCACCCTGCTTGGCGGCTGCATGCGGCTCGCCTTCGCGTTGGGCGGCTTTCGTAAGGTGCTTGGCGTCGCCCTGCCGCGGCTGGTCTTCGGGCGTGGCGACGTGGCATGGATCCTGGGACGTTGAACCATGTGCCAGCTACCCTCGCCGAGAGAACCGTCGGAGCTGCAGCGATGAGGTTCTGCATCGTCACGCCGTTGATCGGCCGCAATGACGGCCAAGGGCGGGTGAACCTCGAGATCGCGGCCGAGGCGGTCCGCCAGGGCCACGACGTCACGCTGATCTCGGAACGGGTCAGCGGGCTGCCGGCGGAGGTCCTGCAAAAGGCGGTGGTGCTGAGCCCGCCGTCCTGGCTTCCCACCCGCATGTTGCGCGACCAGCTGTTCGCCTGGCGCAGCCGTGCCGCGCTGGCGCGCGACGTCGGCCAGTATGATGCGGTGCTTGCTAACGGTGCCGTGACCTGGGGGCGTTGTGACCTGAATGCCGTCCATTTCGTGCACTCTTCCTGGCTGCGGTCGCCCTACCATCCTTGGCGGCTGCACCGGAGTGCACGGTCATTGTATGCGCGGGTCTACAGTCGCCTGAATGCCACCCTGGAACAGGCATCGTTTCGGCGTTCCACCCGGGTCATCGCCGTGTCGCAGGCTGTCGGACACGATCTTCGGCAGATCAACGTCCCCGCAAACCGCATCTGCGTGATCTCCAATGGGGTCGACACGGTCGAGTTCCATCCCGGCGGCGTGACGCGCGGCGAGCTTGGTTTGCCGGATGCCGTCATCATCGCCCTGTTTGCCGGTGACCTGCGGTCGCCTCGCAAGAACCTCGAGACCGTTCTGCGCGCCATGCCGATGGTCCCCGAGTTGCATCTGGCCGTGGCTGGCCGTGAGGCCGGCACGCCGTATCCGGAGCTGGCGAGGACGCTCGGCATCAGCGAACGCGTGCACTTCCTGGGTTTCCGCAAGGACATGCCCGCCTTGATGCGCGCCTCCGACCTGTTCGTGTTCCCCTCACGGTACGAGGCCTGCTCCCTGGTTCTGCTCGAGGCGCTGGCGAGCGGCATGCCTGTCATCACGGCGCGCAGCGCTGGAGGGTCGGAGCTGATCGATCCCCAGGTAGGAGTGGTGCTGGATGACTCCGATGACGTCGATGGGCTGGCCGCGACGCTCCGTTCGCTCGTCACCGACAAGGAGCGCCGCCAAGCGATGGCCAAAGGCGCCCGCTCGTTGGCCGAAACCCATACCTGGTCGGTCATGGCGAACCGCTACGTCGAGTTGCTTGTCGAGGCCGGACTTGAACGGCGGGGAACCGTCCATGCCTGACCGCCCTCGACACATGCCTTGCACCAAGCCGGTCTGTCTGCCGCCGGCGATCAACGCTGGAGAGGTCGAACAGTGGTGACCCGGAACATCGACCCGGCGGCGCAGCAGCTGATGCCGTCCGCACACGGGGGCGGGCGCATGCGCCCGCCGATCCGCAAGGCGGGGTGGGCGCTGTCACCAGCATGGCATCAGCCGATGTTCATGGCGGTCCTGCTGATCGTCACCGAAGTCCTTGCCGTCATCGGGCTTGGCGCGGTCGCCCGGCTGGTGTTCATGGCTGCCGGCGCCGGCGCAGCTATGTTCTACATGCGGCGCTCGCCGTGGGAATATATCACCATAACCTTCTGGTTTTGGACCTTGGCGCCATTTGCGCGCCGGATCATCGACGTGCAAGCGGGTTTTGATCCCGTCAACATCCTGCTGGGAACGCCGAACCTGATGGCGGTGTTCATGGTGAAGGACATCATCACCAGCCGCGAACTGTTGCGTCTGCGTGAGGTCGTCGTAGGGTTGTTCGTTCTCATCCCGATCCTGTACGGCCTTGGCGTGAGCCTGGTGCAAGGCGACATCGCGCCTGGCATAACGTCAGCTGCCGACTGGCTGGCGCCG
>CAXSFF010000048.1:0-9909 GCA_964236035.1 uncultured Acetobacteraceae bacterium | reverse complement strand
CGATGAACCAGGCGATCGACGCGGCCCTGGACAAGCCGGCCTTCGATGCCGCGCTCCGGTCTCCGACACCGGATTCGTGAAACCGCATGGCCTTCAGCTGATCGTGACGAGTCCGCCCATGTAGCCGCGCAGCGCCTCGGGCACCGTGATCGATCCATCGACCGACTGGTACATTTCCATCACGGCGATCAGCGCCCGGCCGACCGCGACGCCCGATCCGTTCAGGGTGTGCACCGGCTGGATCGTCTTGCCGTCGGCGGCGCGGAAGCGGGCGTTCATGCGCCGGGCCTGGAACGCGCGCATGGTCGAGCAGGAGCTGATCTCCCGCCATGCCCCCTGCCCCGGCAGCCACACCTCCAAGTCGAAGGTCTTGGCCGCGCCGAACCCCGTGTCGCCGGAGCACAGCAGCACGCGGCGGTACGGCAGCTCCAGGCGTTCCAGCACGGTCTCGGCGCACCGGGTCATGCGCTCGTGCTCGGCGTCGCTGTCGTCGGGGTGGGTGATGGAGACCAGCTCGACCTTCTGGAACTGGTGCTGCCGCAGCATGCCGCGGGTGTCGCGGCCCGCCGAGCCGGCCTCGCTGCGGAAGCAGTCGGTCAGAGCCGCCATGCGGATCGGCAGCCGCGCGGCGGGGATGATCTCGCCCGCGACCAGGTTGGTCAGCGGCACCTCGGCGGTGGGGATCAGCCAGCGGCCGTCGGTGGTGCGGAACAGGTCGTCGGCGAATTTCGGCAGTTGCCCCGTGCCGTACATGGCCGCGTCGTTGACCAGCAGCGGCACGGCGACCTCGTCGTAGCCGTGTTCCGTGGTGTGCAGGTCGAGCATGAACTGCCCCAAGGCGCGGGCCATGCGCGCCAGCGGGCCGCGCAGCACGGTGAAGCGCGCGCCGGCGATCTTGGCGGCGGCGGCGAAATCCATCTGGCGCAACGCCGTGCCGAGTTCGTCATGCTCCCGCGCCGCATCCAGCGGTGGCTGCGGCGACTGCTTCAACACGACGTTGGCGGTGTCGTCGGCACCCTCCGGCACGCCGGCGTCGAGGATGTTGGGCTTGTCTGCCAGCATCGCCGTCATGGCGGCGTCGCGCTCGGCGGCTCGCGCCTCCAGGGCAGCCATCTCGTCCTTCAAGGCCGTTGACTCGGCCTCCAGCGCCGCCGTGTCGTCGCCGGCGCGGCGGCCCTGGGCGACCTGCTTGGCC
This sequence comes from uncultured Acetobacteraceae bacterium, assembly GCA_964236035.1. Taxonomy (GTDB): domain Bacteria; phylum Pseudomonadota; class Alphaproteobacteria; order Acetobacterales; family Acetobacteraceae; genus CAXSFF01. Next base: position 8,714 of record CAXSFF010000048.1, on the reverse strand, counting down.
AGAGCGTTGCGGCGGAATTGGCGTTCCTGCGCCAAGGTCATGGTGGCGCGACGTTCGGCATCGACCGCCAGCACCGCGTCGGCGAACGGCGCAAGCCCCCGCCGCGCCATCGCCGCGTCGAACCCGGCCGGGTCGGCGCGGATCGCGCGGATGTCGTGCATCAGGCCTCGACCGGCTTCGGCTCGACCAGGCGGGCGCAGAAGATCGACACCTCGTACAGGCCGATCAGCGGGATGGCGAGGCCGCACTGGGTGATCACGTCGGGCGGGGTCAGGATCGCGGCCACGATGAACATGCCGACATAGGCGTAGCGCCGCTGCTTCTTCAGGGCGCGCGAGCTGATGATGCCGACCTTGGCCAGCAGCGTCAGCAGCACCGGCAACTGGAAGGCGACGCCGAACGCCATGATCAGCTTCATCACCAGGTCGAGGTACTCGCCGACCTTGGCCTGCAACTCGATCGGCAGGCCGCCACCGCCGGTCGGCGTCTCGAACGAGAGGAAGAACCGCCAGGCCACGGGGAAGATGAAGTAGTACGCCAGCGCCGCCCCCAGCAGGAACAGCACGGGCGTGGCGATCAGGAACGGCAGGAAGGCGCGCTTCTCGCTGCGGTACAGCCCAGGGGCAACGAACAGGTAGACCTGTGAGGCGATCACGGGGAAGGCGATGAACATGGCCCCGAAGAAGCCGACCTTCAGGAAGGTGAAGAACGCCTCATACAGCGCCGTGTAGATCAGCCGCCGGTCGGCGCCGGGGCGGGAGGCGAGGATGTCGGCCAGCGGCTGCGCCAGGAACGAGTAGATCGCCCCGGAGAAATGGTAGCAGAAGATGAAGGCGATGAAGAACGCCAGGATCGACCACATCAGCCGGCGGCGCAACTCCACCAGGTGCGCCAGCAGCGGCATCGGCGTGTCGTTGATCGGGTCGTGCGTCGTGTCGGCCACGGGGCGTTCCTAGACCGGCCCGGCGCCAGGCGGCTTGACGTCGGGTGGCGTGCTCTCCGGCGGGATGAAGGCGGGCGCCGGGCGGGGCGGCACGGCGGCGGGGGCCGGCAACAAAGTGTCTTCCGGCGGCACGAACGCCGGCATCTTGCCGTGCGGCGCCGCGATCGTGTGCTCCGGCAGCGGGTCGACCGGAGTGGCCGTCTCCGGCAAGACTGGCGGCGGCGCGCGCATCGGGTCGGCCATGGCGCTGCGGATCGTGCCGTCCTTGTCCACCGCGCGGGTGATGGCGCCGCGGATGTCCAGGCTGCGGATTTCGCGCAACGACGAGCGCACGTCCTGCAATTCCGTGTCCTTCACCATGTCGTCGACATGGGTCTGGAACTCGGCGGCCATGCGGCGCGCCTTCTTGATCATGGTGGTGACGGCCTTGATCGCGACCGGCATGTCCTTGGGGCCGATCAGCACCAGCGCCACCACGCCGATCAGGGCGATCTCGGTCCAGGCAAAATCAAACATGGGCGGCGTGATACTCCTTCGCGCTCACTATCATGCCCTCGCCGGGCGGGGAATGCGCATCACGGCGCGGCAACCAGCGACGGCGGCTCCACCAGCAGGTCCTCCCGCCGCGGCAGGTCACGCAGGTCGCGCAGGCCGAACTGCGCCAGGAACGCCGGCGTGGTGGCCCACAAGGTCGGCCGCCCCGGCACCTCGCGCCGGCCCTGCGCCGCGATCAGGCCGGACTCCAGCAGCGCGTCCATGGTCTGCTGGCTCAGGCTGGCGCCGCGCCTGTCCTCGATCTCCGGGCGCGTCACCGGCTGATGGTAGGCGATGATCGACAGCGTCTCCATCGCCGCCCGCGGCAGCCGGCGCGGCTGCACCACGACCCGGCGCAGGATGGCGGCCAAGTCGGGCGCGGTGCGGAACTGCCAGCCGCCGGCCACGGCAACCAATTCCACCCCGCGCCCGGCGCAGCGCTCGCGCAACGCCGCCAGCACGGCGTCCGCGTCGGCATCGTCCGGCAGCAACTGCCCGAGCGCGCGCGCGCCGACAGGCTCCGCGCTCGCGAACACCAGCGCCTCGGCCAAGCGGATGTGGTCCTCGTTCACGGCACGACTCCGGCTAACAAGATGGGGCCGAACGCCTGGTCCTGGCGCAGGCGCAGGCCGCCGTCCCGCGCCATCTCCAACCCGGCGAGCAGCGTGCTGGCCAGCGCCGCCTTGCGCGCCAGCGGGCTTGGTGCGGCGACCGGCAGGAAACGCTCGATGACCATCCAGTCGGTCCTGAGCATCGACGCCAGCCGCCCGAGCGCGTCCTGCACGCTCCACAACGGCTGCGGCCGCGGCGTGTAGCTGGCGCCCACGGAGCCGCGCCGCACCGCCGCGAGATAGGCGCGCAGCAACCCGGCGGTGTTCGCCGCCAGCCCCGTGCTGTCGACGGCAGTGAACCGCTCCGCCGCGCCGCGGGCGAACACGTCGTGGCCGAGCTGCGGACGCTCGCCCAGCCACACGGCGGCGGCGCGGATCTGCTGCAGCGCCAGCAGCCGGGCGGCGAGCACGTCGGCGGCCAGTTCGCCCTCCTCCGCCGCCAGCGGGTCGTCGGGCAGCAGCAGCCGCGATTTCAGCCAGGTCAGCCACGCCGCCATCACCAGCCAGTCCGCCGCCAGCTCCAGCCGCACCCGCTGCGCCCCCTCGACGATGGCGAGGTACTGGTCGACCAGCGCCAGGATCGAGATGCCGGCCAAGTCGAGCTTCTGCGCCCGCGCCAGGTCGAGCAGCAGGTCGAGCGGGCCGTCGAATCCCTGCAGGTGCAGGTCGAGGCGCTGCGGCTCAGCCAAAGCCTGCGGTCCACATCAGGATGTTCAGCGCCCACGGGATCACCACGCCCAACCCCGCGCCGAGCGGGTCGAAGGCGACGCCGAACTGCTGCAGCACCTGCGGCAGCAGGAACAGGCCGAGCATGACGATCAGGATGCCCGCCCGCTCCAGCTGCGCCCAGCGCCGCGCGATCGCCAGCGGCAGAATGCCGACGACGATACGGCCGCCATCCAGCGGCGGGATCGGCAGCAGGTTGAACAGGCCGAGCGCCAGGTTGGTCAGGATGAACATGCCGAGGAACTCGCCCAGCACGTCGCCGCCTGGACTGTTCAGGCTGTCGGTGGCGTGGGTGGCGACGGCGGTGATCCAGGCCAGCAGGAAGTTCATCGCTGGGCCGGCCGCCGCCACTAGCGCCATGCCCTGCCGCGGGTGGCGGAAGCGCCAGGCGTCGACGGGAACGGGCTTGGCCCAGCCGAACATGAACGCGACCCGGTGCAGCGTCAGCAACTGCACGACCAGCAGGAACCCGGGCAGCAGGATGGTGCCGACGCGGTCGACATGCCGCAACGGGTTGAGCGACAGCCGCCCGGCCCGCTTGGCGGTGTCGTCGCCCAGCGCCATCGCGGCGAAGCCGTGCGCCGCCTCGTGCAGCGTGATCGCCAGGATGGCGGCGATGATGGTGACGACCAGGTCGATGATGTGGTCGCTCATGCCAGCAGCGCCGCGCGCTCGGCGGCGAGGTCCGCCGGGTCGAACGCCTGGCGCGAGCGGTCGGCCAGGAACACGGCGCTGCGCAGGCGTTGCAGCGCGGCCTCGGACGGCTCCGGGCAGGCCGCCAGCAGCCCGGCGGTGTCGGCCAGCACGCCGCTGCAATGCAGGGCGATGTCGCAGCCGGCGGCGATGGCAGCGGCGGCGCGCTCCGCCGGGGTGCCGGACAGCGCGCCCATGGCGAGGTCGTCGCTGACCAGCACGCCCTCGAAGCCGATCGCGCCGCGGATCACCTCGGCGATGATGGCGGGCGAGAGGGTCGCGGGATGCGTCGGGTCCTGGTCGTGGTAGACGATGTGGGCGGTCATCATCCACGGTAGATGGGCGCAGCGGGCGAATGGCACCAGATCATCCGACCACACGGCTTGCAGGCGTGGCAGCTCGCAGTGGCTGTCGACGCCGGCGCGGCCGTGGCCGGGGGCGTGCTTGGCCACCGGCTGCACCCCCGCGGCCAGCAGCCCGGCGGCGAACGCGGCCCCCATCTCGCCTACCGTGGCAGGGTCGGCGGCGAAGGCGCGGTCGCCGATGACGTTGTGAGCGCCCGGCACGCTGCGGTCCAGCACGGGGGCGCACACCACCTCGATGCCGCACGCCAGCGCGTCGACGCCGATCAGTGCCCCCGTCAGCCAGGCGGCGCGCAGGCCGGCTGGCCCGTCGCGCGCCTGCAACGCCCCAAGCGCCGCCGCCGCCGGGTGCGCGGGCCAGTGCGGCGGGCGCAGGCGGGCGACGCGGCCACCCTCCTGGTCGACCATGATGACGGCGAGCGGCGGCAGCAGCCGGGCGAGGTGCGCGGTGAGCTGCCGCAGTTGTGCCGGGTCGGCGACGTTGCGGGCGAACAGGATCACCCCGGCCGGGCGGTGCAGCCACAGCAGCGCCGCCTCCTCTGGCGTGACCGCCGTGCCCGCCACGCCCACGATCGCGGCCTTCATGGATGCGGCGTCAGAAAGTGGCGATGGAGCAGCCGACGCCCTTGGACCGGACCTGGGCGCAGAACGCCGTCGCCGCCGCCGGGTCGGCGAAGCCGCCGGTGCGCAGGCGGTAGATCGCGTGGCCGTCCCGCTCGGCATGCAGCACGGCGGGCTGGCGCGCGGCCAGCAGCTCCGGCATCCGGTGCGACAGCCGCAGCCACTCGGTATGCGCCGCCTGCTCCGACTCCAAAGCGCCGAGCTGCACCTGGGTGCCGCTGGACGACGCAGCGGGAGACGGCGCAGCGGGCGGGGCTTTGGCGGCCACGGGCGGCTTGGCGATGGCCGCGCGCGGTTCCGGTGCGATCGAGGCCGGCGGCTCGGGCGGCGTCACCGTGACGAGCTGCGGCGCCGGCACGACGGGCGCTGGCGTCACGGGCGCCGGCGGCAGCGAGGCGGCCAACAGTTCCGCCTTGATCTTGGCGCGGAGGGCTTGCGGCGCCGGAGCCTCCGGGGGCGGCGCCATCGCCTCCGTCCCGCCGGGGCCGACCAGTTCGTCGGCGCCGACCACTTGCATGCCGCCCGGGTTGTCCGGACGCACGCGCAGCGGGCGCTGATCCGCTTCGATCACGGGGACGGCGCGCTGGCCATGGCCGAACATGGCATAGCCGGCGTAGCCGAGGCCCACGACGGCGACCACCGCGGCGGCCAGCAGGGCCATCCGCCTGACCTGCGGGCCGATCATCGATTCGCGGCGGCGCGGACGCCAGCTCTCGGTCGGGACGTTGAATTGATCAGCCACGGCTCAGCGCATCTCCTCGACCGGGGTCACCCCCATCACGTGCAGGCCTGAACGGATCACGACCGCCGTCGCCTCCACCAGGGCCAGCCGCGCCAGCGTCGCGGCGGGGCGGTCAACTTGCAGGAAACGCAGCGTCGCGGCATCTCGCCCGCGGTTCCACAGCATATGAAAGTCTGCCGCCAAGTCATACAGGAAAAACGCGATTCGGTGCGGCTCGCGCGCGTCGGCGGCGGCCTCCACGGTGCGCGGCCAGGCGGCCAGGCGGCGCACCAGGGCGAGTTCCGCCTCGTTGCCCAGGCTGTCCAGCGGCACCGACGCCAGCGCCGCCGGGTCGGTGGTCAGGCCCGGCATCTCTCCCGCCGCGCGCAGCACGGAGCGGCAGCGGGCATGGGCGTATTGCACGTAGAACACGGGGTTCTCGCGGGTCTGCGCGATGGCGGCGTCGATGTCGAAGTCCATCTGCGCGTCGGCCTTGCGGGTCAGCATGGTGAAGCGCACGGCGTCGCGGCCGACCTCGTCCAGCAGGTCGCGCAGGGTGATGAAAGTGCCGGCCCGCTTGCTCATGCGCACCGGCTCGCCGCCCTTCAGCACGCGCACGATCTGGCACAGCAGCACGTCGAGCGGCACCGCGCCGTGGGTGATCGCCTTGGTGGCCGCCTTCATGCGCGAGACGTAGCCGCCATGGTCGGCGCCCCATACGTCGATCAGCAGTTGCCCGCCCCGCTTGGCCTTGTCGGCGTGGTAGGCGATGTCGTTGGCGAAATACGTGTTGCTGCCGTCCGACTTGCGCAGCGGCCGGTCCACGTCGTCGCCGAACGCCGTGGCGCGGAACAGCGTCTGCTCGCGCGGCTCCCAGTCCTCCGGCAGCTTGCCCTTCGGCGGCTCCAGAATGCCCTCGTAGATCAGCCCGTCCGCATCCAGCGTCGCGATGGCGGCGTCGGCGGCGCCGGTCGCGACCAGCGCGCGCTCCGAGGTGAACACGTCGTGCGCGACGCCGAGCAGTGCCAGGTCCTCGCGGATGGAGGCGAGCATGGCCATGATGGCGAAGTCGCGCACGATGACGAGCCATGCCGCCGGGTCGGCGACGGTCAGCCCCGGGCCGGCCAGTGCCGCGCCATGTTGCGCCGCGAGCGCCTGGCCGACGGGGATCAGGTACTCGCCGCGGTATTGCAGCCCGCCCGGCACGCTGGCCGCGAACGCGTCCTCGGTCAGCGCCGTGCCGAGCGCTTCGAGGTAGCGCCAGTAGCTGGCCCAGGCGAGTGCTGCGACCTGGTTGCCGGCATCGTTGACGTAGAACTCCTTGGTCACCGCCCAGCCCGCCTTGGCCAGCAGGTTGGCCAGCGCGTCGCCGACGATCGCCCCGCGGCAATGGCCGACGTGCATCGGCCCCGTCGGGTTGGCGGAGACGTACTCGACGTTGACCCGGCGCCCCGCCCCCGCCGCCGACGCGCCGTACGCCTCGCCGGCGCGCAGGATGACCGGCAGCAATGCCAGCAGCGCCGCCGGGTGCAGCCGGATGTTGACGAAGCCCGGCCCCGCCATCTCCGCGCTGGCAACCTCGGGCGCATCCATGAGCGCCGTTGCCAGCAGTTGGGCGATCTTCGCCGGCGGCTGCCGCATCGGCTTGGCCGCGATCAGCGCCGCGTTGGTCGCCATGTCGCCGTGCGCCGGGTCGCGCGTCGGGGTCACCTCGACGCGGGCCGCCAGTTCCGGCGCAAGGTTGGGGAAGTTGGCCAGCAGCGCGTCGAGCACGCGGGCGCGGATGGTGGCGAAGATGTCGTCGGTCACGGCAGGCCCCTCTTCTCCTCCTCCCCTTGCGGGAGGAGGCCGGGAGGAGGGGTCCTGGCGACCAACGCATCGCGCGCACCCCTCCCCTAACCCCTCCCGCAAGGGCGGGGACAGCAAGTGTTCAGCCCTTGTCGCGCATCAGCCGCGCCTTGTCGCGCGCCCAGTCCTTCGCCGCCGCCGCCTGGCGCTTGTCGGCCTTCTGCTTGCCCTGCCCCAGGCCGAGCAGCACCTTGGCCAGCCCGCGGTCGTTGAAGTGGATGTCCAGCGGCACGATCGACACCCCGTCCTTCGACACGGCGCCCAGCAGCCCGTCGCGCTGCTTCTTCTTGACCAGCAGCTTGCGTGGCGCCCGCGGCTCGAACTTGCTGAGCACTCCGCCCTGGTATTCCGGGATGTACGAGTTGAACAGCCACAGCTCGCCGTCGCGCTCGCCGGCCCAGGCCTCCGTGATGGTGGCGCGGCCGAAGCGCAGGCTCTTCACCTCGGGGCCTTTCAGCACGATGCCTGCCTCGACGGTCTGCTTGATGGTGTAGTCGAACCGCGCCTTGCGGTTCTGCGCGGCCAGCCCGTGGCTGATCATGCCGCTCTTGCGTTTCTCTGGCACGGCCTAGTTCAACAGCCCCGCTTCGACCATCGCCGCCCGCACCCGCGCCCGCGACGCCTCCGCGATCGACGCGATCGGCAGCCGGCAACGGTCGCTGCCGTGGCCCAGCAGGCTGGCGGCGAACTTCACGGGGCCCGGGTTGGTCTCGCAGAACATGGCGTCGTGCACAGGCACCAGCCGCGCCTGCGTCGCCATCGCGTCCGCCGTCCGGCCCTCGGCCCAGGCCTGGTGCATCGCGCGGCATAGGCGGGGGGCGATGTTGGCGGTGACGCTGATGCAGCCATGGCCGCCGGCAACCAGGAACGGCAGCGCCGTGTGGTCCTCGCCCGACAGTTGCACGAACTCGGCGCCGCAGGCGCGCGTCGTGTGCAGCGGCCGGGTCAGGTCGGCGGTCGCGTCCTTCACGCCGACGATGTTGGGGTGCTTGGCCAGCCGCGCCATGGTCTCCACGCTCATGTCGACCACGCTGCGCGGCGGGATGTTGTAGATCAGCATCGGGATGTCCACCGCGTCGGCGACGGCGGTGAAGTGCAGGAACATGCCCTCCTGAGTCGGCTTGTTGTAGTACGGCGTCACCACCAGGGTCGCGTCCGCGCCGGCCCGCTTGGCGTGACGCGACAGCTCGATCGCCTCGGCGGTGCTGTTCGATCCGGCGCCGGCGATCACCGGCACCCGGCCGGCGGACACCTCGACGGCGATCTCGACCACCCGGCGGTGCTCGTCGTGGCTGAGCGTGGGCGACTCGCCGGTGGTGCCGACCGGCACGACGCCGTGGGTGCCCTGGCCGATCTGCCAGTCCACGAACGCGGCGAAGGCTTTCTCGTCCACCGCCCCGTCGGCGCGCATGGGCGTGATGAGGGCCACGAGCGATCCCTTGAACATCGGCGCATCCTCCGGCTGCCGCGTCACATCGGGTCGGGCGCGGAAAACACGAAACCTAGGCCCCTGGCGGATGCGCCGCAAGGCTGGTTTGGACAGGATCGGGCATGACCTTGACACACCACGGGCTGAAAATCGTGCTGGCGGCGATCCTGTTCGCGCCGGCGCCGGCCGCGGCACAGCCCAACGACGTCATGGCCCTGGTGCGCGC